>JASJDD010000145.1 GCA_030065735.1 Crocosphaera sp. | reverse complement strand
TCCTTTGATTCCGAGTGTGGCTCCTTTAGCCAACAAATCAACAGTTATTCAGATTTCTAGGTTCTGAACAATCCACACGCTTGTATGACAGTACAAACTTTCTGGATTAACGAATCACACTGCTAACTACATCTAACGGACTATCCCATTCCCTTTGAATTTTATCGAGAAAGGGATTAATTAATAGACATAACCCGCACCAGGGGGCCCAAAAGTTGACAAGGACGGGGTTAGGGGACTCTAGAACAACGTGGGAAAAATTTTGATGGTTAACAGACAACATCATTGATTCAGTTGTGTTTATCGTTTTTTTATACAATACTTTGGACTATGCTACATCCATTTGGCTTGGTCTGACAAAAGAAATTTCCGTACGGGGATCACGAAGAGCAACATTACTTAGAAAGCTCATCCTAATATTTTTTCTGTAGTCAAGCGGTGAAAAGTCAGGACGAAAATAAGCCCTTGTTTAAATTAGCTGAAAACATGAACTACCCCAACTTTTGAGAAGTTGGGGTTTCCAAATGCCCCAAACTTTTCTGATTTTGTTGAGATTTTTAAAGATTAGTTGCAGCTGAAAGTTGCATTTTCGATTACGCCTTTACTGGGTCGCATCGTACCAAAATTTTTGTCTACTGGTCTAAAAGCTAGTCCATTGATCTCTGAAGGAGCATCTGATAAATCGACAGTCAAATCATAACTGAAGGTTGAATCAACAGCAACAGAACCTGATGGTGCGGAATTAAATGTATATTTTGGTACATATACACCTTCATCGCCAGTTGGCGGTATCCCCCATAACTGCAAAGTTTCTTCAGGAGGACTTTTAAAGAACATTTCTTTGTTACCTTTATTGCGAACAACTACCTGCATTGAGATTTTTTTAGTGTTTGAAAAACCAGGGTCGCTTTCATACCAATAGGACTTGGCTACGAAATTTTGAGGACATGGTTTTTCTCGAACTACTCCAGACTTTGGTAGGCTTTGACAAGCAATTCCATCCTTATTACCATCGAGCCGAAACGGATCACCTGAAAAGGCTTCTAAAACCAGTTGTGCTTCTTCCTGGGTGGCAAAATCAGAACAATTACAATCTGAGGCAATACAATCAGGGAGGGATTGATCGGATGCAATCGCAGTTATAGGCTGAATGATAATTGAAACTACCAAGATAACAGACAATAAAAATGCCTGAATGGTTTTCAGTAATGCTTTTTGCACGATATTCTCCTTTCTTTAAAGTGATTTTCAGGAATTATTATACTATCAAGTAAGCAATAGGATTCTATAAAGACTGAGTAAGATATAAAAATCTGAGTTACAAAAAGGTGAAAAAATTAGTAGAAAGGATGAGTAGAAAGAAGCTTCTATCAGACCAAAAGATTTGGGAAATTATTGTTAATAAAGCTCTCATTTTCTCTTTCCAGAACAGACTGAGGCACGGATATTTTGATTCGCGATCGCCGTTTATTTAGTGTGAGGATTATTTATATATTACTCTTTTCCTGCACTAAAAATTTGTTTGGGGGTTAAACTCAGATTAGGAAAAGTAGAAGATATAATCGGTTGACTATTTTTAAAAATGGTTTCTTCATAAAAGCCATCTACTAAAATTAGGAGGGTAAATTGTTCTTTTTCAGGATCAATAATCCAGTATTCATTGATTCCTCTCGCTGCATATTCTGAGCGTTTATAACGATAATCTCGATCTTGATTTGTTTTTCCTGGGGAAACCACTTCTACGACTAAAACAGGAGATGACATTTCTGGGGTAATGGTGGCTCGTTTTCCGCCTATTTGAGTTAATAATTCTTCACTCAATATCATTAAATCAGGTAAACGAACGCGATTACTACTAACTACTAATTCTGTATCTTTATGACGAATCAGTTTAAAAGAGACAATTTTTAAGAATTCTGATAATAAATAAAGAGCAATTAGATTATTTTGATCGCTTTCTGTTGGCATAACAATTAATTGTCCGTCAACCAATTCATAACGAGTTTCTGTGCCATCGTCATAAGCAAGATAGTCGTCTAGGGTAAATTTTTGAGTAATTAGAGTCATTATCCACCTCAAATATGAGCTAACACTCGCCATTTTAACGAAGTCAGAAGTTAGAAGTTCCTCACTGCGTTCCGGCGCTATCGCACAGAAGTTCCTCACTACTACCATGCGCTATCGCACAGAAGTTGTTTTTGCAGGAGAGGATTCAATTCTACTATGAGCAGTTTTGATCCGTATAATTGACTTTTATATTCTAACTGTCGTCTAAACTCATAAAAGCCCATGTCTGCTATAGCTTTGGCTAATTTATGATTAGCCATCATCCCTGATACATTCAAATCTTCTATCACATTGTAGGTTTTGCTCGAAACGCTTTAGTTGAGGTAGGCTCCCGGAGGCTTCGGGGGCTCCCGAAGGCAGAGGAGGAAGTCCAATTTTCTCCCCCTGCATCCCCGCCCGTCCCCTGCTCCCCCTGCTTGTCTCAACAGAGAATTTTCCGCGGGCCGAGCAGTATTGGGAGATAGTTAAGCGGTCTGGATGATCCAGTAATCCTTTCGCAGTGATGTTTGGAGAATCCACTCACTTCAGGGAGTGGAGTATGTCAATGAGACAAATGAATGTTAGGGTCTTGCGCTACCCAACCCACAGGAGATTTGAAACGTACCTCAAAATGTAAATGAGGGTTTAATAAATCAGGTCGTCCCGTTGTCCCGACATATCCTAAAACATCTCCCACCTGGACTGACTGGCCGATACGAGTCCCAAAGCGACTGAGATGAGCATAACGGGTTTGTCTACCATTTCCATGATCAACAATCACCAGAAAACCATATTCTCCCTCTTGACCCACATAAAGCACGGTTCCTGAGTCAACCGCTAACACTGGGGTTCCCTCTTCGGCTAAAATATCCATTCCCTCGTGAAAAAAATACTCCCCTGTGTTGGGTTCAATGTGCCAACCGTAGCTTAATCCCACTTGAGCAACTGTTGGTAAAGGATAACCCCTTAAACCGATATAATTGTCTTGAGACGGACGTTCCCCTGGTTGCCAATTAACCCCAGGAATAAACGCCACTTTCGGGGTTTTGACACAACCATTAATCTCAAACAAAACATCGGCCCGAATACCATAAGCATTAGCCAAGTCTTGCCAAGTTGCTCCGTTGGGAACCGTAATTGTGATGCCATTCAAGGGAGGAATTAAAATTTCCTGTCCCACCTGCATCTCTCCCCCTTGCAGACTGGGGTTAACTCCGATCAAAGTTTGAGGGACTAAATTGTACTGTTGCGCGATACTTTCTATGGTTTCCCCTGATAGGACCCGATGACGCTGTAAACGGGATAAAACAGGGGTGGGACACAGTTCCAATAGAGACGGTTGAGCGATCGCCGATAAAGGAGAAAACCAGGGTATCAGACAAAGCCAAGCAAGGATGAATCTTTCTTTGAAACCGCCTTTCCCCCTATCCAAGCATCTCAGAGAAAGAATCATCTCTCTCCAAAACCCATCATTGTTTAATCTTTTTTGGTCACTGCTCACTGTTCACCGTTCTACAAAACCCTTAAGATACTCGGAATACTAGCAATGGCTTCTAGATTACGAATTTCATCCAAAGCAGTGCGGAAGTTTCCTTCACAAACATAGTGAGTGACGACGACAATTTCTGCAAGTTCCTCTTGAAAGCCAATTTGTACCACTGATTCTAAACTAACTTGATGATTGCCAAAGGTGGTTCCTAAATGACCGATGACCCCAGGTAAATCTTTGGTCAGAAAACGGGCATAAAAACGGGTATTAATGGCTTCAATGGGAGTAATTTGACAAAAATGTTGATGAACACAACTTAATAAGGGATCGAGGGTGGTACTGACTCCACTACTTTTGAGGATGGCTACAATGTTCATAATATCGGAAACCACTGCGCTGGCGGTGGGTCCCGCGCCAGCCCCAGGTCCGAAAAACATCACTTGCCCGAGGGGGTTTCCTTCCACTAAAACGGCATTATAAACCCCGTTAATATTGGCTAGAGGATGGTGTTTCGGCACTAAAGTGGGATGAACCCTTAATTGGAGTTGTTGGGAGTTTTCTCCCTCTGTTCCTTGAGCAATAGCTAACAATTTAATGACAAAACCCAATTGATCTGCGTAGGTAATATCCGCAGCACTGACTTGACGGATACCTTCACAATAGACATCTTCCCGTTTTACCCGTCCTCCGAACCCTAAAGAGGCTAAAATGGCGATTTTATCGGCTGCATCTAAGCCGTCTACGTCGGCGGTGGGATCAGCCTCAGCATAGCCTAATTGTTGCGCCTCCTCTAAAACCTCCCCAAAATCTGCCCCATCTGAGGTCATTTTTGTCAAAATATAGTTGGTGGTGCCGTTGACAATACCGATAATACTGGTAATGCGATTGGCTCCTAAAGACTGTTTGAGGGGTTTGATGATGGGAATACCACCGCCAACCGCAGCTTCTAAGAGGACATAAACCCCGGCTTCGTTGGCTGCTGTGTAAATTTCATCACCATGACGAGCAATAACCGCCTTATTTGCTGTGACCACGTGCTTTTTTTGGGCAATGGCTTGTAACATGAGCGATCGCGCTGGTTCGAGTCCCCCTAATAATTCCACTACGATGGCAATTTCAGGATCGTTGACAATGCTTTCTAAATCAGTGGTAATCACCCCTTTGGCCAATTCGACTTGACGGGGTTTATCGAGCGATCGCACTCCTGCTTTCGTGACGGTAATTTCCCCTAACAAGGGATTTCGTCCCGTGGGATCGAGTAAAATCTGTGCAGTTCCCGTTCCCACTGTTCCCAAACCCAGTAAACCAATTTTAACGGCCACTTATTCTACTCCTATTTTCCTCTAGTTCATTCTATCACTCGCTTAAGGTGAAGTCAGTGATCGGTGATCACTGAATCACTGCTCAGTTTTTCATAGCCGTTTTCATTTCAACGTTATTCAGCCGGACTGACTTTATCAATGACTTCTGTCGTGCCATCTTCTTTCACTGTCCAAACATCATAACTACCCACAACGTCTCCATTTTCATCAATATCAACGTTACCACTGGCCCCTTGGTAATTGATGTCTTCCCCATCCCGAACTAATGCGATCGCTTCACAGGGATCACTCACATCGGTTCCTGGGGCGTTGGCTACTTCTCTAATCTTACTTTGTATGGCTTCTCCGGTGTTAGCTTTAGCTGCTTCGGCGGCCAACATTAGTAGGATGGTTGCGTCCCAACTGTGGGGAACAAAAGCGGTGACATCCTTACCCGTCTTCTCATTCCACTTGGTGGTAAACGCATCTAACGCTTGACCATCAGCCCCTGGAACCGTTCCTAACGCCCCTTCTAAGATAAACTTGCCCTCGGGGGTTTTACCCACCTGGTCTACAAAGTCCTCAGAATACACCCCATCCGTTAATAAAACCGTAACCCCTTCGCTTAACCCTTGTTTATAGGCTGCTTGTAATAAAATACTGCCAGTTTCTGCGTAAAGTACCGCGGCCACTGCATCGGGATTATTGGCAAAAGCGGCGGCTGCTTCACTATCGAGGGTAGCCGCTTTGGGGTCATAACGGACGGGTTTTTCTTTAGTGAGAATTTTCCCTCCTGAATTCTCAAATGCACCCATAAACTGCTGTTCAAACCCTACCCCATAGTCGTTATTAATAACTACAGTAGAAACATTATTAAAGCCTTGTTTTTGCGCCAATGCAGCTAACGCTTGGGCTTGATAGGTATCAGGAGGAGCGGTTCTGGCCCAATAGCCGTTAAATTCCCCATTTTTAGCCTGATCCGTAAACACAGGACTGGTACTGCCTGGAGAGATTAACATGACTTTATTTTGCGCTGCAATACCCACAGCAGCCCCAGAAACACTACTGGCAAAAGCCCCAACCACACCAGCAACTCGGTCAACTTCTGCCAGTTTGGTCATGGCTGCACCGCCGGCGGTGGGATCAGTTTGACTATCTTCGGTCACTAGGGTAACAGGTTCACCATTGACCCCACCACAGGCATTTATCTCATCGATGGCTAATTTCACCGCTTCTGGCATATTCGCCCCAATAGAGGATAAGTCCCCAGTCACGGGCAGTAAAGCCCCTAATTTTAAGCCATCTGCGCTGGCTGTGGGTGCGGTGCCATTGGGGGAAGTTCCGGTATCGGTGGGGGTTTGATTATTGCACCCAGCTAAGAAACTACTACTAAAGGTAAGGGCTAAACCCCAAGCCAGGGGTGACTGGAGGCGATATTGGGTTAAAAATGAGTTCATTATTTTACGATCACTCCTCACTGCAATAGATCATCTTTATTTGACCTTAATTTTAGCGGAATGTTGCCTCGGGTGGGTGTGGAGCTTTTTTTAGAAGACAAAAACTGCTATAATCGTAAGTATTACTCAAATTTTTGAGGAATATTTTGAAAATCTTTTGCTTCTGATTTAATTAGCTCTCTAAGGTGACATCCTACCCAACTAAATCACAGATTATAGTTGGGGCTTCCCGACTCACGACGGGATATTTCTGCCCACAGAGGCGTAAAGCCTCTACGTCAGTTATCTAGGCTCATCGCCCCATGCAAGAAGATGATTGGACTATTAGTATTAAGTTATTGAGTAGAACTGATTAACTTATTCGATAGTCTAGGGCTACTAAAAACTCCGCACACAGCGTAGCGACGTGCGAGAGTAGTTTATTATCTAGATCCCGAAACCCAGATGAGTGTTCGATCAGGCGTTGGCAAATGCAATCAGCCGCTCCACAATTTCAGTTAACGGTGCTGCCTTAGAAGTTGCTATCTGGGCAGCAAGTTCTCGCCATTGAACTGGCACTGGTTGGTTGCTCTTCCAACTTCCTGGGAGGGGAGTTGAGGGTACCAGTGCTGTACTTCCTTTAGCAGGTGTCCACAAAAAATCGGGATGGGCATTTTTGTACCATTCACCACCAATGATATTACCGACCATGTCAAGCTCAAGATCGTACAGATACCTCACCATCTTCACACCATCATTACTGGCGTTATCGCTAGGATTGTGAGTGGGGCTAGTCTCAACCATATAGGCGATATCCATAGCAATACCTACCACACTGTCGGCCGCCTGACTGCGGTATTGGCTAAACAGATCGTTGTTAAAGTTGGACTTCAACACAGTAGCCTCGGCCAAGGAATTGGTAGCGATACGGGTTTTTGGATTGAAGTAGGTGTAGTTATAATCCAAGATCGGCTGATTCCATACTTCGTAGTCGTAAGTTACGTCCAAGACCATGCTACGACGTGAAACACCGACCTGATTGACCACGGATAGGTGCCATGAACCTGGATTGGTATCAAAGCATTTATTAGAGAGGAGTCGCCCAGTGTTAGGGTCGCTAGATGGATTTTTGTCATTACAACGTCCACCAATAAAGCGGGTGGAAGTGTTAATTTTCGCCCATAATAGGGATGCTAGGGCTTTAATATCGGATGGGTAGAAGGTAAGAGGTGTCCCATTAGCTGCCACCACCGTCGCCGTACCAGTGGGCCGAGGTAGCATATATGCCGCTGCTGCCCAACCATGACAGATTCCCATCCACGTTTCTACCTTACCGTAGCTCTCGTAGTAGTAGCGTCCTTCGTTCCACATTTGTGTGGTTAGGGATTGATTAACATCGCCGACTAATGCGTCGTATTTTTCTGACGGCGAAAGCAGATTGATAGCTGCGGCATTACCACTGGCCAGAATTGCTTGGGCCGGGTTAGCTTGAACGTAATCGAAATTCTGCTTCCAGTCCTGCGAGGCCGGAAAATTGGGATCGGCATAACGCTTACCGAGTACACCTAAGTAAATTGCCCAATAATCATCGGACCAAGGGGACTCATCCAGTTTAGACTCCATGAGACCGTTGGTTTCCATGATCTTGAGACCAGAATAACGGTATATATCCACTAGGTCTTGGGCTCTATCGTTTCCCTCAAAGGCCGCCCGTGTCGGGTGGATATCAGTCAATTTCCCTCGCAGTTCATCCCCTGCGTCAACATATTTTTTGTTGTCAATGGCAGTCTGGTCGAATAGGGTTGTCCCGATAACCTGCTCATTCCCTTGCCTGTCATACTTGGGTGGCAGTTGATTCATGAACTCAATGGGGTTGTTTTGAAAAGTTTGTAAATCCCCATTGATTTGGTCTTGACGAGATGTAGACATGATTTTCCTCCTAATTGATTGAGACAGTTGGTTAAATAAGCTTATTGACGATGCGATGGATCGCCCGGGCGATCGCATAGTTTGGGGCATCGATGGAGCGTAGTATCTGTGTCGTTGACGGAACCTCGCCTTGCTGCTGTTGTTTCTTAACCTCGATTGCAGATACCTCTGGTATAAACACAGTTGCATTGAGCAGGTTCTGTTCAAGAGGTGTGAATTGATTGGCGTTTTGTGGTTGCTCTAAATCTGCTTGAAGATTTGCCCTCTGCTGAGAATTCAGGGTCAGGAGTTTTTGCAACTGTCGGCTGGCTTCGGCAAAAGTGACCTTTGGCTCTTGTTCTTGAGCGGACTCCTCTAACTTGTGAATCAGCCAGGGAGCTGTATAGACTAGTCCATCGGCGATTTGGTCGGTCAATGAACCTTGGGGGACAAGACTCATCCGCTGTCTGCTGGCGCGAACCAGAAACTGCCAGCTTGACCGCAACATCGGGGGTGTCCCAAAGGCAAGATTAGCTGGATATTTGCTAATTTTTCGATTCAATAGAAGGGCTTGAATATCTGGATGAGCAACGAAGGTTGCTCCCAGTTGGTCTATCATTTTCTTTACTAAGGCATAATCAGTAGAGCGCTGGCGCATCAGGAGGTGACTCCCGAAGATTCCTAGCATGGGATTTAGGGATTTTTCCCTCAGGAGTCTTGTTACTTCTGAGGGCGTTAAGACTTTGCGCTCACGCACCAGTCCCTGCCGAACAAGCTCTACTTGACGGACTGTGTCACTTAAAGGATCGAATCCTTGGCCCAGTTCCGACATAAACATCGAGGCCGTTGGCAGGGATGCTCGGCGAACCTCACCACCTAGTGAAGACAAATCCTCTATCAAGGCAAACACTTGGGTTTCCCATCCCGCTATGGTGACGACAAACATCTCATAAACTTCAAGCTCATTCACCGTAACTCGCAATCGATAGGTACCGGGATCGACTTCTAGATTCAAACCGCAAAATCCATTTTGAGCATCACATTCCCCTTCACTGAGCGTGGCTAGCAGGTTGCCGTCGATGCTGTGAATAGAAACACCAAGCCAGGGTTCAACGGGTGGGTGTACCATTAGATCTCGGACAAATAAAAATATCCTGCTGTCTCTACCCAGTTCGAGTTTGACCGACCGCGATAGCTCGTAGGCAGCGTTTTGGTGGTGCTCACGGTTAGTTATTGTCTGTTTAATGGGGGCCGCAGTAGTGAATTCCACGGCGGGTCCGTTATATGGCTTAAAGTTCGCACCTGCTTCTACCTCAATCAACTTGTCAATTTGGCTTTGGCCCGCACGAAATCGAACTTTGTAAATTCCGGGTACAACGTCGGACTCTAACTGGCCCACATCACTGGCGATGCGCTCAAACTTGTTGTTTACCAAAAAGATCTCAGTGGACCTATCGGCAGCCCGGACAGAAAGCTTAACTCGATCTTTAGACTGCGATTTGTTCATTCTTTGGTACCTCAAATAATTCTTCCCGGTTCGTATCCGCGACGACAACTTTATACAGCCCCGACTTCAGGTGAAATGTGAGCGAGGAAGTCATAGCCATCTGCCGCTCAACCTCTTCACCAGCACCATTAAACACAACTATCTTCTCCTGGCCCCTATGCTGATTGATGCTGACTTGAACTTGATGCGTATCCGCTGCCTGACGGCTGAGGAAGATAATATCCCGACGAGAGTCTAGAAGGATTTCTGGCGGCTCGATACTGGTATTTCCAGCAATTCCATCAATGCTGTTATGGATTTGGTTCTTAAGGAGTTGGCCAGTAATTTTGCCATTTTTAGGTTCCGTGGTTTTCAGTGCATCGAGCAAAGTTTTAGTAAAAATACCGTTATATTGGCCATTCTCAAATTCCCTTTCTCTTGCCTTTTGGTCTCTCCCAACAGCAAAACCATAAAAATAACTTATTTTATGAGCTTGTGGATGACCTTGTGTGTCAGGATATTGCGGCTCTCTGATCCCATGCAATGAATTAATAATGCGACAACAATCCATAATCAGGATGATTTCATCAAAGACCGCGTTGCGTCTCAACCATTCAGCATAATGGGTAATCGCCACATGCCATGGAAACTGTTTTTTGGTGTTGGCAGTATAGATTGCAGTTGCTCTCATATCGCTGGGATCGCCAAATCCATGGCCTGCGGCAAATATATATAGTCGTTTTCCATACTTTCCTTGTATTCCTGCTTCAATAAAAGGTTCAAAAAGAGCCTCGATTTCGTTAGGTGTAGGATGTCCTTTCTCTGAACTATAATCAGTCGATAATATACAAGATATTTTCTCTGGATCTAGATCGCCTCCCTGGGGAGCGCACAGCCATTTATAAAACTCATTCGCGTCGTTCACAGGACCTTCAAGATCCTGAAGCGCATCATACTTGTTGATACCGATAACGATAGCATAGTGTTCTGCCGTCATTACCAACTCCCTAAAATTATTGGCTTTAATACCAACGTTGGTATAATTTTACACTACTCCGGCACGATTAGACTCACATCTTGCATCAGAACAAAAATACTTAATGATTAGAGGCAGAAGGCAGGGGGCAGGAAGCAGAAGGGAGGAAAAAAACTTAAAAATAGGATTATTTAACTTTTAAATGCCTTATTATCGATAATTTTACTCTTCTGCTATATATTAAACCTCCTGCCTACTGCCTTTCCAC
>JASJDD010000144.1 GCA_030065735.1 Crocosphaera sp. | reverse complement strand
AACTCAATCATATCGTAAGCAAGCTTCCATGTGGATTGATCCCATGGAAGCTTAACCGCTTAGAATCCAGGCGGTTTTAACCCCTGGAGAAGTCAAGCCTTAATACAGTTGTCGGGTCTTCTGAAGCAGGTAACATAGGTTCTAAACTATCGTGAAGTGTACCAGCAATTGATTCTATTTCCCTCTCCATTGCTTTCCAATTAGACTGAACTAAAGAACGATAAATTCCCAACGCCGATAAACTTAAAATGATTCCCATTACTAAGGTGTACCAAACAGCTAAACGAAGACGACTATGACGGAATAATTGGGAGGTTTTCATTCATTTAAGAGAGACTTTTATATAAAATTCCTGTAAGGTGGGCATTGCCCACCCTACATTTTTTGACTATTGCAGTATCGCAATAAATACATACGTTCACCACCAGACTATAAAATAGGTTCAAGAAAGGACTAGATTGGAGTTAAAACGATACCCTTGACCTCGGATCGTTTCAATGGGACAAATACAGTTATAACTGGCAAATTTTCGTCTGATTAAACGCATTTGTGCCGCAACTACGTTACTCATGGGTTCTGCATCGAGATCCCACAGTTGATTACGAATTTTACTCCCTGAAATAATGCGATCGGGATGCTTCATTAAGTAAGCAAAAATTTGGAATTCTTTGACGGTTAAAGGAATGGTTTGAGGGGGTTGGGTTACGTTGACACAGAGGGCGTTATTTGCGTCATCTAGGCTATATTGACCGATGGTGAGGGTGTGGGGTTGAAATTGGGGCGATCGCCTTTGTAATGCCCGTAATCGTGCCAGTAACTCCTCCATTATAAAGGGTTTGACGAGGTAATCATCGGCCCCTGCATCTAAACCAGTAATGCGGTTTTCTGGTTGTCCCAAAGCAGTTAACATCAACACAGGTAAGGGGTTTTGATGGGATCTCATCCGTTGACATAATTCTAACCCTGACAGTTTGGGTAATAGCCAATCAATAATGGCTACACTATAATCTGTCCATATAATAGTATTCTGTCTCTACAGAAATCCTTATAAAATGCTATGATTAATAACGATCAGGTTGGCTTATTTCTTGATATATGTCTGCTAAAGATATCTTTCATGATGCAGTGAGAAAAGGATTAGAAAAAGAGGGTTGGAGCATTACAGATGACCCTTTAAGGATTGAAGTGGGTGATGTTGAAATGTATGTTGATTTAGGGGCAGAACTCCTGTTAGCAGCCGAAAAAGACTCAGAGAAAATAGCAGTAGAAATTAAAAGTTTTGTGGGTAAATCCAGTATTTCGGAATTTCATACTGCCGTTGGGCAATGCTTAAATTATCGTATTGCTTTAAAGGAAAAAGAACCCAAAAGACAGTTATATTTAGCGGTTCCTTTGGATATTTATTATAGTTTTTTTGAGTTACGATTTATTCAAACTGTTATTAAACAATTACAAATTAATCTGATTATTTACGATCCCATTGAGGAGGTGATTGTTGAATGGAAAAATTAGAACAATATCGTCACTATGTTAAACAAGTGATTACTGACTATTCTCAGTTAGGTTCATCCAAAGATCCCATTGAACAACAATTGATTTTTGATCCCGTTAATGATCACTATCAATTAATGTATGTGGGTTGGAAAAATAGAAAAAGATATCATGGTTGTGTTTTACATCTGGATATTAAAAATGATAAAATTTGGATACAGCATGATGGAACTGAGATTGGTATTGCCAATGAATTAGTTAATTTAGGTGTTCCTAAAGAAGATATTGTCTTGGCTTTTCATGAACCTTTAGTTAGAGAATATACAGGATTTGCGGTGGATTAATTTTAAGAACTAAGGCTGAAAATTAAAGATGCTTTGCCATATGCTTCTAAGCTTTTCTATCTCAATTGACATGACTATAAGTATCTTTTGGAAATGAATTTTATTTCATAAGTCAATAAAAAATCTTATATTTGGAGAAAATGACATCATGACATTACAAGAAATGATTAACTCTCTTGATGATTTATCTCAGGAAGATATGACTTATTTATTTGAAATACTATGCTTAAAGTTATCAGATTTAGAAATAGATAATAATGATACTTTCTGGGATATGACCCTTAGATTTCGGGAACAGATGGAAAAGGAAGGGATTGAATTTATAGATAAGGACTTGGCTAATTTAAGACCTAGAATTTTATAGCAATCTTTTAATTTTTATTCATCTAAATAATATGTTTCGTTCATATCTTCATTGGGGTTTAAATCTGGGTAAATTACCCACAATTCGTTAGATTTTCTAGTTTTTTCGTGAATAGTTTTTCTAATTTTATTAATCTGCTCACATTCTTCTGATGATAGATAAAATTCCATTTCTCTAAAAAAATCTATTAGCTTATAAAACTCTTTTCTATTGATGTAATCTTGTTCACTTAAAGATTGTAATTTTTCTATTGCTTGGGTAATTTTAGAATGTTTTATTTGAGGTTTTAAATCAGGAATTAAATTAATCATTCCATCTTCTGAAATAATAACCAGGACAGTTGAATTATTTTTGCCATGTTGTTCATAATAACGAATTGCTGAATTGTATCTTGCACCTCTAGAAGCATCTCCCTTATCGGTTGCATTCCCATCTAAAATAACACCAACAGCGTAACAAATAGCATTGCGATCAATTAAAACTGAACCATCAATAGACGTAATTTGTTGAATAATACTTGGATTTAATCTTAAAGGGGTTAAAGGAAAACATTGTTTACCTAATCTTTCTGATTCTTCTTTAGCTTTATCTGTAATGACAAGCATTGTCCCATGTTTTTGTTTAGTTGCTTCTATAGTAATGTCCCATAAATCACTTAACTGGGTGTCTTCTATTCCTGTGAATATTCTTCTTAAGTCTGAATAAAATTTATCTCGATTTATTGATTCTTTTGGTAAGCGTGGTTGTTCATATTCCACAATCATCATTGATTGATTATTATGTAACACTTCCCATTTATAATGACTGAGAAAGTTGATAATAAATAAGGATTCATCTCTAGGATTATAATTCCCTTTAATTTCACCCAGTCCATAAATAAAAGCTGCATCTGAAATAATTAAAGAATCTTCTTTTGCAAGTTGTAAGAATTTTCTAACTTTTCTAAATTCTTGTATGTATATTGGTTCTTTAAGTTGTAGTGTATATTTTATATTGGGATGATTTTTTTCTGCGATCGCCATTTTTCCTAAACCTTCTTCCCCTTCGTATTTTAAGGAAGAAATCATATTACAAGCATCATATAAACCATAAAAAGCAAAACGTTCCAAGTTTTTTCCTGCATAAGCAACAGTATAAATAAATCGTTTTCCAGCTTCCCGAATTAACTCATTGGTATCTCTTTCTATAAAATTACTCGATTGATTAGGTTCTTTTAATGCTTTTGAACATTCCGTAAGATAAACATAAATACTGCTTTCAATCAAAGACCGAAAAATTCCAGATTTATTAAATACTTTTTCCGTTTTGTTAATTAGACTATAGTGTTTTTCTAAAGTATATTGCTTTAGTTTTAAAATAACAAATACCAAAAAGCTATTCACTTTAATTGGGTATGAAATATATTGTTGAGTGTGATCATAAGCTAGATTACATCTTGACAAAATTTCTTTGATAGCTTTTATATAGGATTGGTTTCTTATATCTCGATTATAGGATTCAAATATATTTTGAGCAGCATAATCAGAAAAATCTGCCGAAACCAATAATGGTGGTTCCAGTTTTTTAAAGTCCATTGCTAATTGCTTCAAATTAGAAAAATTACCAACAGAATAACCACAATCTTCTGGTTCTAAACATATAGTATTTTTACCTTCTTGTTCATCCATCAAAACTCCTAATAAAAAGACTTCAGGTTTTAACTCAGGATCAACTTTGTTGAATAATTCTTGTGCAGTAAAATTGATTGATCTTTGAAACTCCTCTTGATAAACCCACATTAAATTATCCATAACATTATCATTCATAAAATTTATTTCCTTTACCTAAACCCTCATTAAGAAACATTGCTCAGAGGTTCAATAGATATCTGTAAACCTAAAGCTTCCACAATTTTCTGGACAGTTGAAAATTGTGGATTTCCTGATTCTGAAAGTGCCTTATAAAGACTTTCTCTACCCAACTCAGTAGAAGCAGCTACTTGACTCATTCCTTGATTAGCTCTTATAACATTTCTGAGAGCAAGATAAAATTCTTCGGGTGAGCCTTCATGTAGTGCATCATTAAGATAAATAGCTACATATTCTGGATCTTTTAAATCATAATCCAAGCTTTCGTACATATTGTTCAGTTTCATCCTTGTATTTCCTCCATAAAGCTTGAGCTTGAGCAATGTCAGTCTTTTGACTACTTTTGTCTCCACCCCCAACCAAAACTATAACCGTATTTCCAACACGGGCAAAATAAACTCGATATCCTGACCCGAAATGCAATCGTAGTTCATAAATACCTTCACCCATTGATTGAGTATCGCCAAAGTTACCCAGTTCAACTCGATCTAAACGTCGTCTAACTCGCACTTTAGTGACTTTATCCCTCAGTGAATCGTACCATTCTTTAAACGGGACTTTTCCCTCATCAGTCTCTAAGAGTTTGATTGAAATTGTCGATTCCATTGGGCAACTGTATCCTACAAGATACAGTATAGAGCAACTTTCACAAGTCGAAAAAAGATTTCACCTACTCCACGCTAAAATGGATGGAAACCTTGCGATAAGTCTCATCCATGACCATCACTCAAACCCTAACGTCTAAAAATAAAGAGCCAAACCATGAGATAATCTATCCTCAAGGGAAATTTTGGAGTGATGAACCACCTTTGGAAAGTAATTTACACCTCACTCAGATTATTTTACTGATTAAATCCTTAGAATGGTTATGGCAAGAGAGAGAGGATTATTTTGCTGCTGGAAATTTAACGATATACTATAGCCCAAAGCAGAAAAAATCAGAAGACTTTAGAGGCCCTGACTTTTTTGTGGTGTTAGGAACAACGAGAAATCAAAATCGCAGAAGTTGGGTAGTATGGGAAGAAGACGGGAAATATCCTAATGTCATTGTCGAAATTTTATCAGAGAGTACCGCAAAAACTGATAGGGAAGAAAAAAAGCAAATTTATCAAGATATATTCCGTACACCAGATTATTTTTGGTTTGACCCAGAAAGCTTAGAATTTCAGGGATTTACCTTAATTAGCGGTAAATATCAACCAATTGAACCTAATGAACAAGGGTTATTATGGAGTGAACAGTTAGGGTTATTTTTAGGGATATATGAGGAGCAATTACGATATTTCAACCCAGATGGAGAATTAGTTCCGACTCCCGAAGAAGCTGCTAATCAAGAAAGACAACAAAAAGAATTAGCTTTCCAAAAAATTGAACAATTACAGGCAAAATTAAGAGAATTAGGCGTTAATCTAGAGGAATAGAAGAAAGACTAACACGATTCAATTTCACCTCAATTTCACCTAACCTATGACAGACTATTAAAAATTTTGGATAAACCCTGCTTTTTGTGAGGAATGATGATGAAATCTCTGTCATTGATGAGTCTTTTAAGTCTTAGTTTAACCCTTGGTGCGCCCACCGTTGTCCTTTCTCATGTGGGCCATGGGGATGAGTTTCAAGCTACAGGGGGTATTGAAAGAGTGGAAGTTAACCCCGAAAATGATCAAGTTTTGGGTATTGTGGTGACTCCCATTGAACAAAGCGCAACCAATAGGGTAATGATTCCTATAACCGCATTGGTAGAAGCGGACGGAAAACAACTGGTTTTTGTTAAATATGAGAATTTTTATGAGCCGGTAGAAGTTACGACGGGGGAAACCCAAGGGGACTTAATCGCAATTACGAAAGGTTTATCTGTTGGGGAACAATTGGTAACTCAAGGAAGTTTGTCCCTTTATGCTGAGTCTCGCAAAACCAAAACGGCTGAAACTGAGGCCACCTCTGAACCAATTATTGTTTCTAAAACTGATGCTGAAGGGACTTCTAATAGTGATGATAGTGCAGGGAATATAGTAAAAGCGTCTGAGTCAGCAACGGAAGAGACATCAGGCGGTTTTCCTCTGATGACAGTAGCTGCTATTGGTGGGGGAGTTGTCGTCGTAGTCGGTGGTGCATTGGCTGTTATGGGTAGCGGTGGCAAAAAGGAAAATTCTTGATCGAATGGAAATAAATTCTAACTGAAATGATGGGTTACGACGGATTTTTAGATTCTTTGTCCCACCATAAATTATCACCGTCTAACCCATCCTACTGATGAGATTTGGTGGAGTGCAAGCATCTTGCTTGCTGGGTAGATAAGTATAAAGAAAGGAACCATGTCTACCTAATTATTTCTTTAGCTAGTGCGATCGCCATTAAAATTTTTGGCCCTGACTTGATAGAATTGCGTCAGGTTGGGGATTACCCAAAGGCTATTTTATTCAATACGGGGGTCAGTTTGAAGCGGAACAAAATGCCACCAATAATCTTTTGGTGTACAGCATTTTAGCTGCCATTATTATGACTATTTTGATGTTCTTTTCGGTTAAATCTTTCCCTGCTACAATCGCCATTATGATTAATTTACCCTTAGCTTTAGTAGGGGGTATTGTTTCGATTATTTTTAGTGGTGGGGTGATGTCTATTGCCTCTTTAATTGGTTTTATTACCTTGTTTGGGGTGGCTGTTCGTAATGGTTTATTACTGGTGGATAATTACAACCATAAATTGGCTCAAGGAATGGGTCTTAAAGATGTGATTGTTAAGGGTTCTCTTGACCGAGTTAACGCCATTTTAATGACGGCCTTAACTTCTGCTTTAGGGATGTTACCGTTAGCCGTTGCTTCGGGTGCAGGTAATGAAATTTTACAACCTCTAGCGATTGTGGTATTGGGCGGTTTATTTACCTCTACGGCCTTAACCTTGTTGGTTATTCCTGCCCTTTATGCCCAGTTTGGCAGGTGGTTGATGCCTAAACCTCCCTCGGCCAACCAGAAAAAAATTTTTCAGGGGAAAAAACAATCTTTTAGTGTCGGTTAAGTTACAATTTCATCCTCATTTATTGATGAGTCATCTAATTCAGAGGTGGGCGTTTCAAACAAGGATAAGCAGTAAAGTGAAAGACCTGATTAATCCTCCTGCCTACCTAATTACTCCATCCCTCTTAAAGAAGAACGGGGAGTTAATTTATTGGGTTTTTCTTTTTCGATTTCTGTTATTTTTCTTTGTAATTTGTTAACTTCTGCTTCTAATTGATTGATACGACTTTGTAGGATGGATAGGTTTCTTTGACCCCGTTGATCGTTTTGTCTTTGTGAAGCCATAAGTTCTGCTTTTAAGGCTTCTTGTTGCCGTTGTAAGCTATTGAGTTTTTGGGTGAAATTCTGTTCTAAGTGTTCCAGTTTTGATTCCCGTTGCCACCATGAGGGCAGACCATCTCCGAGTAAGAAAACCCCTCCTATGCCCACACAAACGCCCCCTAAACCCACTCCAATCGCGGTTAAGATACGATTACGCCATTTTAGGGTATTGGACAGTCTAGCCAGCAAATTTAGCGCGTCTTCGCAGTCAGGTTTAATGACTAAACATTGGCGAATTCTCAAGCGAATGTTGTCTTCATCTTCTCGTCGATGATACGCTTGCCATCTTCCCATATGGGCGGAGGCTAAACTCACTAACATATCTAAGTTAGACGGATTAAACGCGACTGCTTCTTGAAGTTCGGCGATGGCATCATCCCAATGTTTCAAGCGCATATAACCTTGGGCCCGAACATAGTGATCGTGGGATTGTTTTTGGGCTGCTTGTATTTCCTCTGGTTCAATCCCTAATTCAGCAGCAATGTTTTCTAATTCTTCGGTTGTTGGAATTCGTTGACTGGATTGACTCCATTCTGTCACCCGTTGAATATAGTTATCGATGACATTATTGGAGACACTGGTAGTCATTTGTGTCATTTTTCCCCATCCCTTTCCTATTTTTTGCTGTTTTTATCCATTAGATAAAAAGAGACTCATCATTGATTAAAATTGTAACAATTATTCTTGAGCCATGGTGCGAATAATGTCCCCTTGAGTCAAAATACCAATGACTTTGGTATTATTTTCATCAATGACCGGCAAACGGCGAATTTTCTTTTCGTGCATGATGTGGGCTGCTTCTTTCAAAGATTGTGTGGCTTTTATACTAATAGGTTTATCCGTCATCACTTCCCCAACGGTTTGCCCTAGGGCTTTGTGAATTTCTTTGTCGTAACGGGCAGGATTTTGCAAATAAATGACACTATCTAGAATCATAATATAAGGGGGCGGTTCGACACCGGTTTCTTGCCACATTAAATCGGTTTCGGAAATCACCCCTAAGAGTTTTCCCTTCTCATCTACAACCGGTAAACCACTAATCCTTTTTTCTGCTATGATCTTCACTGCTTCTGATAGAGGGGTTTGGGGGGTCACGGTGATGGGGTTTTGGGTCATTACTTGGGCAACCGTTTTAGCCATGTTTCACCTGGGAACTGTTGGATTACTTATTGATTACTATTTTAAGCTAAAAGGAACATCTTTTAACACCACTATTAATAATTATTGATGATTAATTATTAATGTTTTTTTAGCCATATTTCAGTTTCTTCTTTGGTTGGTTGTGCTGCGATCGCTCCTGGTTTTGTGGTGGTTAATGCCCCGACAGCATTACTATAAATAATCCCCTGTTTGGCTATTTCTGGGTTATTTAATATTTCATCTTCATAACGACAACATTGAGATAAAAATCCTGCTACAAAACTATCTCCTGCTCCTGTGGTATCTATCACTTTAACGGAAAATCCTTCTACTGTTCCTTTATTTTTTCCTAGATAATAATGACAGCCTTTTTCTCCTAATGTTATTAAAACACCTTGAATTTTAGAGAATTGCTCAGCGATTTTTTGAGGATTTTCTGTGTTAAATAACCAGTTGGCTTCTTCTTGAGAGCATTTAATAACATCAGCTTCATGTAAAACTTGTAAAATTAAGGGTTTTGCTGTTTCTATATTTTGCCAAAATACGGGTCGCCAATTCACATCTATAAAAATCTTTAACTGATATTTTTTAGCCAGTTCAATCGCTTTAAAAATAGCTTTTTTGCTGTTAGGATAAGCCAGTTCTAAGGTTCCTGTTACTAAATATTTTCCCTGACTAAATAGGGATTCTGGCAACTGTTCAGCGTCTAATTGAGTATCGGCGAATTCCTCAGTTTGAATATTACCAAAACCAGCAAATTGACGTTCTCCTCTTTGAGAACGAGTGACATAAACTTGTCGCGTTTTCGCGCTTGTATGACGTTGTATTCCTGTTAGATTAACCCCTACTTTTTCTACAAGATCCACTAATTCCTCTCCTGGTTTATCTTCTCCAATACAACCAATAAAAGCAGCAGAAACCCCTAATTTAATTAAACCACAAGCGACATTAGCTGGCGCACCCCCTGGATAGGCTGTCCATGATCTAACTTCATTTAATTCTTTGCCTAATTGATCGGCAAGACAGTCAAACAGTATTTCACCAATACAAATTATCTGAGGATAATTCATTATAAAAGTAAGACGGGTTGAGAGTTAAATTTTTAATTAAGGGAGCATAATGATCTCGCATACGTCACTTAAAATGATATGTGCTAAACCCTAAGTAATCCATTCTATTTTAGGATCATTTAACTCGGTCATGACTCTTTAGCACAGACTCATTAAGATGTTGGTATGAGTGTCATAATGTATGTTTCTCAAAATTCGCTCTTCTAAACCAGAAGTTAAAGTTGTTACCCGTCGAAAACCTAAAAAATGCCTTTTTCCTCTTCTTTGTCTGGCTAGTTTAGGGTTATGGTTGGGTTATAAGCAGTTACAAAGTTATTTCGTGCAACCCGAAGCCATTTTTGTCTTAGGGGGCCACGAGGATCGAGAACGGTTTGCGGCCCAACTGGCCCTTAAACACCCTGACTTACCCATTTGGGTGTCTTCAGGGAGTCCTCAACACTATGTTACTCAAATATTTACGAATGCAGGGGTTAGTCGTCATCGTCTTCGTCTTGATTATCAAGCAAAAGATACGGTGACTAATTTTACCAGTTTAGTTAAGGAATTTAAAGCGCAAGGGATCGATAGCGTTTATTTAATCACCTCGGATAATCACATGAATCGCGCTAGAATTATCGGAGAAATTGTCTTTGGGACTCAAGGAATTATCCTTAAACCCCTGTCGGTTCCTTCTGATGATTCCCCCGAACCTATGGAAAAAATTGTTAGAGATGGGGGCAGATCTTTTCTTTGGTTACTAACAGGAAGAACGGGAGAAAGTTTACTGCGACTTGAATAATTAATTATCCTTGTTTCCCAGTCCCATGAAATCCTTTCATTGTCAGGGATCATTTTATATTTAATTCAGGTTATTATGAAAATGTTTAGTTATACTTTATTAGGATCAATTCCTAAACTTCGTAATTTATCTTCTAATTTTTTCGCTTTTTCTTGAGGAGTTAAATATCGTTTTCCTTGTTGATCGTACCAATATAACCATTCTCTTTCCACTCCTTGATAAATTCCGATTTCTCTACCTATTCCTAATCCAATTTCTGCTAACCAAACCGGTTCCCCTGCTAATAATTCATACTCTCCATTGTTTAGTTGATACACTTCTAAACGGGGTTTTCTTTTTCGTAAAGGATTATAAATCACATAATATAATATTCCCATCCTTGCATAATCTTCTTTCTTTTGAGTATATTCTCCTCTTCTCGTTTGAGACACCACTTCTAAAATCATTGTGGGGATAACAAGTTCATCCCATAACACATAAGATAACCTCAAATCTGAATCAATAATACGGGGAACTCCAATACTTAAAAAACCATCGGGAACTATCACATCTGTAGGTTGTTCAGGGTTATAATAAATTCCCA
>JASJDD010000143.1 GCA_030065735.1 Crocosphaera sp. | reverse complement strand
TCAGGGGAAATAGGAGACGATGTGACCCATTATTTAGTCACCTCTGAACAAACCCCCTCAGCGTTGTTATTAGGGGTATTTGTGGGGGCGCAAGGAGTGAGTGCAGCCGGTGGTTTACTCCTGCAGGTGATGCCAAAAGCAGCTAGGGATGAACAGTTAGTGGCCACCTTAGAATCTCGTATTGGTAAGCTTTCAGGGTTTACCCCTTTATTACGGGCAGGGAAGACGTTACCGGATATTTTAGAGGAATTATTAGGAGATTTAGGATTAGTTATTTTTCCTGAAGTTCAGATGTTACGGTTTGATTGTCGTTGTTCGTTTAGTCGGGTTTTAGGAGCTTTGAAACTATTAGGAGAAGCGGAATTAAAAGATATGATTGAAAAGGATGATGGTGCGGAAGCAACTTGCGAATTTTGTGGAGAAGTTTATCAAGCAGATAGTCATCAATTAGCTCAATTAATTGAAGATTTGCGAACAGAATCAGTTTAACTTTAATAAAAATGAATAACCCTTTTCACCAGTCAGAAGGGTTATTCAAAGACTGACATATTATTATTTCTTAATTCATTGTTAGAAGAATTATCATCTATTATTCAGCCTTTCTTGAGTATTTTTTGTGTCTTGAAGTCCTTTAATAGTATAAACTGTTTCAGGAAATTGTAAACACCAAACAGCAGGAACAACTTCTAATAACCACCAATTAAATAAATCCCTTTTTCCTTGTGAACCTGGAAAGATTGCATAACCTTCTAAACAATCATCTAAAATATTTAATAAGGCTTCTTTAGCTCCTTCAAAATCAATAACTCTCAACAAATTTTTGAATACATCTAAAGCTTCGTCAATGGCTTGATTTCCTTCTGATGGATGGAGAAATAATTCATTAATGATTGTTGTTATCTCAGAATTTGCTAAGGTTATTTTATTTTCTAAATAATTATCTATATATTGATAAACTTTTTGAGGTCTTGTATCATCAGGTAAATAAGCTTTTATCGTTGGTAAAACTGCTTGACTCATAATCATAGCCATCAATAGATAATGATAATGTAAAGAGTCAAAATTGTTATCCTCAAAAGCATTTAAAATCTTGACATAAAGTTCTTCTAAGCTAATTGTCTCTTCAATAGATTCTTCATAAAGTTCTTCATAAGAACTATTCCAAACTTGATAAAGTAAATCATGAAGTGATGAGGGAATTTTATAATTATCATAAATTTGAAAAGTTTGATAATGAGATGAATCTGTTTGCATCTTATTTTCTCCAACTAAGGATAGGGATAATCCCAAAATATCTCTATACTAATTTTGGGATATTTGACCTCAAATTGCTGAATAATTCCTTGACAACTTTCACAGGGTTTGCGTTCAGTGTACAGATATAATCTACCTTCTCTTAAACTAGCATCAAAACTGTCTAAACTATCAGCGATCGCAGCAGCGATCGCCTATGGATTACCTGGATAAGCAGTAATCACAAAACGAATGATTGTCCCGATAACTGCTGTTCCTAAAATACCAATTAATGTCCAAATTTGTGCTTTAGTTGAGCCTTTCAATTCTTTAACATCTTCTTTTAAGGTACTCACATCAGATTCTAATCTAGTTTGTCCTATTTTTAACTCGGTCACATCTTTTTGTAAATTATCAAGTTTTTGATTAATTTGTCCTAAGACTTCACTTAAGTCTGTTGTTAGTTGTATTGGGGTATTTGCCATAATTTTATCCTCCCTATTTACGTCTATTCTACCTCAGTAAATTTTCCCTTACGGGACGTTTTACCCCTTTTTCGGGCGCGAATCTCTTGCCAGATCGCTGATGCTGCTAAGGCACCATCGGCCGCTGCAATGACAACTTGGTTAAGTCCTACTTTTAAGTCTCCAATGGCAAAAATTCCTGGGTGAGAGGTGCGACACATTCTATCGGTGACTAAATTTTCCCCCTGACGTTGGAGATCGATCCCAGAGAGATACCCTGAATGATATTGTGAACCCATAGAAATTAATCCCGCATCCAAATTAATGACGGAACCATTCATCAGTTGTACCCCTGTCATTTGATGATTTTCCCCCACAAATTTCTCGATGGGTTCTTCTACTAATTGATAGCCATGATCTTCTAATCTTTCACGAAATTGTAAGCTAACATCAAACATATCTTGGGTAAACAGGGTGATATGAGGGGTAAACCAACCTAAGCTAAAGGCAACCTCTAAACTGCGTTGGTTTTTACCAAAAACACCGACTTTTTTATCTACCATTTCATAGCCATCGCAGATTAAGCAAACGTGCAAGTTGTATCCTGCATATTCATAGACATTTTGCATATCATCCAGAAAGGGTAGATTATCAATAATACCACTGGCTGCAATAATATATTTGCTACGAAACTCTGCATAGATACTATCGTTGCGTCCCACTTTAACACGGACAAGAAAGGTGTCTCCCTCATCAATTACTTCTTCGACATAACCATTGAGTAAGTCTCCTCCCAAGGATAAATAATGGTCTTTTCCTTGTTTTAATAAGCTGCGGCCAGAGGTATCTGGTGGCAAACCCAGATAGTTGTGAAGTTCTTGCATCCAAAAAGAACGCGCTTTGCCTTTGTCAATAATTAAACTGGATAAGAGATAACGTTGTAAATAGATTCCGGCTGATAATCCACCAGCACCACCACCAATGACAATGGTATCGTATACTTTTTCGTTGTTGTCCTGAAGGTTTTGTTTTGATAATTGCATAATTTCCTCTCAAAAGTTTTCCAATGTAATCTGTTGTAAGGGTTAATCAAGAGATAAGTTACTGAGTTGCTTGTTGAGTTAGTAGAGTCAAAGTATTGTTTAGTTTTTGTAGAGATTGTTCTCCACAACCAGTCAGTTGATGAGATTCTGATAAATATTGGGGACTGTTATAACCGAGCCAAACTTGTCCTTGTTGGTCTTCCCAAATTAATGCTTTTTGAGGTAAATCAATGGCTAAGGTTTGATTACACTGCATTAAGGGAGTTCCTACTGCTGGATTTCCAAATATAATTAATTGGGTGGGACGTAGTTGTTGATTAACGGATTTTGCTCCGGCTGTATGGTCAACTTTAGCAATAATTTTTAAGCCTTTTTCTGTAGTAAGCGATTCAAATCGTTGCGCTGTTTCTGAAACAGTGTAGGGACTTTTAACCTTAACAATACCTTCTCTATTGGCTGTTCTTTCAGTTCTAAAATTACTATCTTGGGCATTTTCTCTTAGTCCTTTAGTTGCATAGGCTGGCAGGACAAATAAACTTAATGCGGACAGGGTCAAGAATACTTTTTTCATGATCATTCTCCTTACAAAATTAACAAAATTGACGATTTTTTAGTAAAAAATCTTAATCAAAACTAAACTAAATATCGAAATAAATAGCCAGGAAGCAGCCCCTAAATAAAAGGGTTTGATCCCATTTATCTTGATATCAAAAATACTGGTTTTTAACCCCATACCTGCCATAGAAATTGCTAGTAAAAAGTGGTTAAAGGTAATCACTGATCCCTTGACATTTTCAGGAAAAATATTGAAGCTATTTAACAACATCAAAGCAATAAATCCTAACACAAACCAAGGAATTGGCAGTTTATTTACTTGATTATTTTGTGTTCCTTTATTTGAGAATAATCCTAAAGTTAACACAATTGGTACTAAAAAGATTACCCTTGATAATTTAGCAATGGTTGCTAATTCACCGCTCATTTCTCCTCCTTGAAAGGCAGCAGCAATAACTTGAGCCGTTTCATGAATAGAAACACCGCACCAAATTCCAAATTCCTGAGATGTGACTTGAAATATAATAGGAAATAGGGGATAAAGTAACATAGATAATGTTCCAAAAATAGTTACGATTGCCACTGCATAAGCAACTTCTTCATCCTTACTTTCCACCACCCCATTAGTAGCAACGATCGCAGAAGCCCCACAAATCGAAGTCCCCGCAGCAATTAATTTTGTTAGTCTTTTATTAACCCCCAATTTTTGTCCTAACCAACAAGTAAAAATGAAGGTACTGACTAAAGTAAAGAAGACAATTATTAAGCCATTTGGACCCACTTCAATGACTTGAGGTAAACTCAATCTCAATCCTAATAAAATAATTGAAAGTCTGAGAATTCGTTTAAGAGAAAAGGTTATTCCTGGCTGATAAATTTTGGAAACTCCGATAGTATTTTTGACTAAAATTCCTAAAATAATTGCCAGAATTAATGAACTTAAAAGGGAGAGAGAGGGTAGCTTATGGAATGATTCTGCTAGAATTGCTAAACCGGATGTTAATAACAAACCGGGTAATATGCCATAAGATTGAGGCATTTTGAAAACTTTAGCATTAAATTTATGAGGGGCATTTGCCATGATCTTTCCTTGAAATAAGATTGAATATAGAATGTAGAATGTAGAATTTAGAATTAAATTTACATTATTAATTCTGTATTCTGCATTCTATATTCTTAATTTTTTTAGAGATTAGATATAATCTAAGTCTGGATTTTGTGCCATGATTTCAGATAATTCTTCTTCTTCTGAAACGGAGATTTGAAAAACATCTTTTAGGAAGCGATGATAAGCCTTATAAACTTGGGTTTTACCCTGCTCATTTTTAACAATAAAAAACGGTGCAGACTCGACTTCATATTGACTGGCTAAAGCAAAACCTTGACTGGATGGTTGACGTTGATCGGCTGCAATAATTTCATCGATCTGCTCAAGCAAACCTAATTCCTGAAGCTCATTTAAAACTTTGGCGGATTTGCGACAAGGATTACCATCTAATTTGATTTTTTTGATGAGTTGAATGTGCATTGTTTTGACCCGTAATAATGACAAAATAACCTATTTTTTCTGTAGCGTTGAAGAAGAAGTTAGTCATTGTGTAGTCAGGAGTTCTTTAACACATTTTCCGCACTATAGTACAGCAGAAAAATAGAATGGAAATTATAACCCAATGAGGAAAGAAAAGAGTTAGGAACAAGAATTATGTAATGATAAATTCTGACTCCTGACTCCTGTGCGATAGCGCCGGAACGTAGTGAGGAACTCCTGACTCCTAATTGTTGTTAGAAATTAAATTAATTTCGTGGAAACCACACTCTTTATCAGCAGCATTTTCCCACCACCAACGACCAAGACGTTCATGTTGGTTAGGTAAAACAGCGCGGGTACAAGGTTGACAACCGATGCTAATGAACCCTTGATTATGTAACTCGTTGTAAGGAACCTCATTCGCATGGATGTATTGCCATACTTGCGCTGAAGTCCAGTTAGCCAAAGGATTAAACTTAATTAAATTGCGATCGCCACTAGAAAAAGCACTATCAATTTGAATCACAGGAACCGTTGCACGAGTAGCAGGGTTTTGATCTTTGCGTTGTCCGGTAATCCAAGCGTCAACGGTTGCCAGTTTGCGACGTAAGGGTTTAACTTTACGAATACCACAGCATTCCTTATGACCATCTTTATAGAAGCTAAACAGTCCCTTTTCTTTGACTAACCCTTCAACTTCGGCTGCATCAGGGAAAATAACATCGATTTTGACTCGATATTGTTTTCGGACTTTATCAATAAATTGATAGGTTTCAGGATGCAAACGACCGGTATCAATGGAAAAGATTTGGATATTTCGTTTGATTTTGGCGGCCATATCAATCAAAACTACATCTTCTGCACCACTAAAAGAAATAGTAATGTTGTCGAACTGTTTGAGGGCAAATGCAAGAATCTCTTGAGGTCTTTTGTTGGCATATTCCGCTTCGAGTTTAGCAATATCAGCTTGGGTGAAGGTAATATCTTTGATTAAAGTCATGATCGTCTCCAAAATATTTGTGTGTTGATTGTGGATAATAGGGTGTAGGGAGAATTTAGAATGTAGAATTTAGAATGTAGAATTGTTCTGTTTCTTAAATTCCCTCTCTTTGCACCTTTTCTGAATAGCGAAAAAATTAAACAGTGGCTAATTTCATAGAAGAAACTAAAATTTCTGCCACTTCAGGACGAGAAAACTCTGGGGGTGGGGTTTGACCATTTCTCAGCATTTGTCGTACTTTTGTTCCAGAGAGGTGTATGCGTTCCTCTTTGGTACTGGGACTGGTTTTCGCAGTGGCCATGGACTGACTACGAGTGCAATAAAAAGCGTGTTCAAACTTCAAAGGAGTAATCTTTAATTCATCTTCGGAGAATTCATCAAAGATGTATTGTGCATTGTAAGTCCCATAGTAATCACCCACACCAGCATGATCCCGTCCAATGATAAAGTGAGTGCAACCATAGTTTTGACGAGCGATCGCGTGCATAATCGCTTCACGGGGTCCTGCATAACGCATCGCTGCAGGAAAGACACCCAGAAAAACACGGTTTTGAGGATAATATCGTTCCATCAGCACCTCATAACATTGCATCCGTACGTTGGCTGGAATATCATCAGATTTGGTTTGTCCCACCAAAGGATTGATAAACAGTCCATCTACCACTTCTAGAGCAATTTTGGTAATATACTCATGGGCGCGGTGGATAGGGTTGCGAGTTTGAAAAGCAACCACTGTATTCCATTCCCGTCTGGCAAACTCAACTCTGGTTTCTTCTGGAGTTAAGCGATAATTGAGAAAATCTGTTTGAGGGATGGGATTAACCATTTTCACCGGACCACCGAGGTAAACAGTCCCTTCTTTAAGCATGGCCTGAACCCCAGGATGAGCATCTTCTGCAGTCCGATAAACCATCTTAGCTTCTAATGCTTGGTCAGGTTTAAACTTGCTCTTTACCCTCATCACTGCCAGCATCTTACCATTGGGATGAACTAAAGCAATTTCAGAATCTAAGGGATATCGATCAGCAAACGCTTCAGATACTTGCAAAGTGACCGGAATACTCCAAGCTAAACCATTACTCAAACGCATCTCTTTGATAATGGAGTAATATTCCGTCTCATCAACAAACCCCTCTAGAGGACTATAAACCCCTGTGGCAATACATTCCAGGTCAGCTATATTACGGGTCGAAAGGATTAGATGAGGCAGGTTATAGGCTAAAGAGAGGGCGTTTTCTCGGTCTTGTCCCTGTAAATAACAGTCAATTAGTTGACCCCCGTGGGGTTGAATTAAAGTGTTGATTTGAGACATGATTTTCTCCTAATAGTGGGTGTGCATCTGTAATGTCGTAATTTGGGCATAGTTTAGGCAGAATGATCAGGAGGAGAACGCCCTCTTAAGGTGACTCTTCGTTGTTGCTGCATTTGTCTTCTAGGGAAAATTTTCAAAGTCCGTAGAACAAGATGATTAAGGGAGGGACAATAACTGTCATCAAGAGATTCAGTGGAATACCAACCCGCATGAAATCTGTAAATTTGTAGCCTCCTGGTCCATAAACCATCGTGTTTGTTTGATAACCAATGGGAGTGATAAAGCTGTTGGATGAAGCAAAGATAACTGTTAACATGAAAGCCATAGGATTAAAGTTCAACGTCTCTGCCACATTCGCTGCAACCGGTAGCAAGAGAACCACAGTAGCGTTGTTGGAAATCATTTCCGTGAACACAGAGGTGATGATGAAGAAGAAAGTGAGTATCCAGTAACCAGAGAAGTTTCCCGCAACCGCAACCAGATGAGTCGCTAACCAGTCAGTTGCACCGGACTTCTCCATTGCTATCCCTAACGGAATTAAACCTGCAAGGAGAAAGATAATGTCCCAACGTACCGCATCATAGATTTCTCTAGGTTTCAAACAACCGGTTAACACCATTAAGACAACACCGATCAAAGAACTGATGAGAATGGGTAACCAGTTAAACGCTGCACTAACCACAACTCCTAAACAAATACCAATGGCGATCGCAGCTTTATCTCGTCGGAATGCTTCTACATCTCGTTGTGTGAGTAATAATAGGTTGCGATTGATTTGTAACCCAGAAAGACTTTCTTTCGGACCACTCACCAAGAGAACATCACCAAATTTTAAGCGAATGTCACTCAGACGTTTTTGGGTAATCGCTTGTCCGCGATGGACTGCTAAGACTGTTACGTTATAACGTTGACGAAAACGTATTTCTTTAACCGTTGAACCAATGAGATTGGAATTAGAAGGAATGAGAACTTCGGCAACGCCTTCGTTTTCTAAGCTAAGTTGTGCTTGTAAAGACTTTTTCTTACGGATAAATTCTGGTAAGAGTTCAATGTCTTCCTCCTCCTTAATTTTCAATAAATCTTCTTGATTGGTCTTAACGAGAAGGACGGAACAAGCTTGTAATTTTTTATCGGATAAAGGTTGGTGAAAACGAGTATTATCAGCAATAATTTCCAAGACATCCATATCAAATTTATGGTTTAATCTACTCGAATCTAGGGTTTTACCCACTAAATTAGACCCAGGTGGAATCAAAATCTCACTCATATAATCTTTCAAACCGTAGTTTTGATTGAGAAGATTATCAGTGCGTTTTCTGCGACTTGGTAGCAGGGGAGGAGCTAAAAAAGCGAGATAAATTAGACCAATGGTGAAAGTAATTAATCCGAGTTGAGTAAATTGGAATAAGCTAAAGGTTCCGTATCCAAGTTGTTCCGCTAAACCACTGGCTAATACATTGGTTGATGTTCCAATAACCGTAATCATTCCGCCCAAAATAGCTGCAAATGATAGGGGTATTAATAATTTGGAAACCGATACTTTTTGTTGACTACACCATTCTTCAATAATGGGTAAAAAGACCGCAACCACAGCAGTATTATTAATAAAAGCAGTAATGGGACCAACAATGATTCCTAAGGTCAAAATTTGCCGAGAAGGACGTTTACCACCCCACTTTAATAGAAGGTCACTAATGATTTGCATGGCTCCTGTGCGGGCGATCGCTGCACTGAGAATAAACATTGCCATGACGGTCATGGTAGCAGAATTACTAAAACCTGAGATACTTTCTTCTGGCGTTACTAAACCGAGAACTGTTAGTAGTAATGCCACAATGATGGCGACGATATCCGAGGGAAACCATTCAACAACAAAGAGAAAGAGTGCAAGGACAACAATAGCAAGTGTGAAAAATATTGTCATGTGCCTACCTACAAGCGTGCATTTTTACTGTCTGTATTCGGCTGCAAAGCAATCTTTAAATTTCCAAGATTTAGGAAATATAAATACTGAATTCTCTATCCGATGAAAGATAAAAATAGGGTGATCCATGACTGGCTATTTCAAAACTCTTCAAATGTTCAACTGTATATACTTTCGCTGATGAAACTTAAACCTAATTGATTAATCCATGAGATTTTTTTCAGAAAACTTGCAATTTTTCTTTTGATAACTTAAGTTAAATTTCAGCTTCTTCTCAGATTTCATCCACCTGTTAATCTGCTTCCTCTGTCAGAAGTCTTAATGTTAAGTTTTATGGCAAAGTCTTGACAAAAAGACAGTCATAGTAGCCAAAGCTGAAACAAAGAGCATTCAAAGGCGATCGCAGAGCAACGGCTATTTTGACAACATCTGATGGAAAGGCAAAAAGCAAAATATAATAAAGATAAACTTACTACAAAAATTGTCTATGCAGTGGAATTCATCTCTGGTTCAAGAAAAAATTAGCTTCAACTTTAAAAACCCCGATCTGCTTTTTCTTTCCTTAAGTGATCCTTCCTATGCAAAACAAATTAATCAGCCTGAAAGTGATAATGAGCGGTTAGAATCTTTAGGGAAAACCTTACTTGATCTGATTGTTATTGATTACTTATATCATCATTTTCCTTACTTAACTATTAGTAAAATGACGGCCTTACGGGATAAGTTATTAGAAAAGGAAAAACTTACCCAACTCTGGTTTAGTTTAGGATTAGGGGAAAGTTATCCCTTTCTAGATGTTAATGAAGAAAGACATCGTTTACGGGTTAAACGTAGTAATCCTTTTGAAAAATCTCTAAAAGCATTAGTGGGAGCTATTCATGTTGATCGGGGATTTTCTCAATCCTATAATTGGGTTAATAAACAGTTAATTGCCCCTTTATTAGAACGGCATCAAAAAGATGATCAAAAGCGAGTCAATCCATCAAAACAGTTAACCCTTTTAGGACAGACTTTATTAAAAGCCGTTTCCTTTGATTATTTATATCGTCTTTTACCTTATGTTAATCCAGGGCAATTAAGCCAATTATCCAAAACCTTAATCTCCAAAAAACAACAAACAGAATATCTCAACAAATTAACAACAGAAGATTGGGAAATTATAACGACTGAACAAGATAAAATCTCTAAAAAGTCTTTTCCCTCCTTACTCGGTGCTATGTTTATTCATTTTGATAATGAAAACCCTAAAACTCGCTACCGAAATAGTCGAAAATGGTTCAGGGAAAAGTGTATTAATGAAGACGAAGTTTTATACGAGGCGATCGCTTCATTACTCAAAGACGGTATTCCGCAAAAATGGATTATTCGTGAAATTTTAGGCTACAAAGGGAAAGATTATGATCGAGGAAGAACGCGATTTCATGAACTCATGGATCAAAGTGGTGCCACAATTATTAGTATTGAGGAAGAGGAACAATGATCTCCAGAGATCAGCGATCGCCCTAAAGTGCAAATTTTTCTTGAAGACGTTGAGTAATTAATTGAACACACCCCATCTAAATCAAAGATTATAGATGGGGATTCATTGGCACCCAGAAAGTTGTAAACTTCTAAGTGTCTCCAGAGTTACTGGTGTCCGCAGTGTATTTGTAGAACTTTGGCTAACAAATACCCTAGAG
>JASJDD010000142.1 GCA_030065735.1 Crocosphaera sp. | reverse complement strand
AAGTCGATGTGTCGGGGGCAATGAGCCTAGATAACTGGCGTAGGGGGACTATCCCTCTGTGGGCAGAAATATCCCATCGTGAGTTGGGAAGCCTCACCCATAATCTTTGATTTGGGTGGGGAGGATGTCACAGTAGTTTCAATCTTGATCGTGGTGGCGAAATGACATGAACATACTACATTTAGTCAAAGTCATTGGGGGAGTCAGTCTGATTGGACTGGGAACCAGCATGGTATTGACCAACCCTGGACAAAGTGATTACGAAAGTTATGCAACTGATACCCTAACCAGCTATTTAAAGCAAGAAGTCTGTTCACAAGCATCTGGAGGGTTGGCTAGTTTTCTCGCTAGTCATTGTAAAACTTTGGTCGATACGGGAAAGCCCCACATTAAGCAGGTTATCGCTAAGAAAACTCTGCGCCAAAATTACTTGTTATTTAGTATCTATGAAACTGAATTGCTTCTGCCCTCCCCAGTTCCCAATTACGAATTTGAAACTATTGGGGTATTTCAGCAATTTTATACCTATCAAGCAGATAAATTTTAGTTTGTGATGACCACTACTCCTAGCCTTAACACCTCCAGCTTAAATCCTATGGTTAGTTCTCCAGCCACAGAAGTCATTGAAACCCTGATCAACTTAGCCCAACAGGGAGAAATCGATCCTTGGGACGTTCAAGTGATTGAGGTGATTGATCGTTTTTTAAATGAATTGGGTATCAGCGAATATTCCGATAATATCTACGAACAAGCCACTTTACCCAAGTCAGGCCAAGCTTTTTTATGGGCATCGATGCTAGTGCGTTTTAAGGCGGATTCTCTAGAACGACTAGAAACAGATGAAGATGACCAAGAATTATCGAGTGATTTAGAGGAAATGACGGAGGAAGGACACCGACAGTTCCGTATTTCAGACTTAGAAAAACATCTTCGTCGTCGTAGTGCAGCCCCACCCCCTCGTCAACGTCGTGTTACTCTTCAAGAGTTAATCACCCATATTGAAGAAATTGCCCAAGAAATAGAAACAGCCACCCCCTCCCGTCGTCGCAAACCAACACCCCGACCTCATTCCCAGCGAGAAGCCATGAAAATGGTGACTGAATTAGCCCACCAAGAAAATTTAACCGAATTAGCCCAACAATTAGAAGTCTTTTTTACACAACAGTGGCCAAATTCCCCCCAAACAGAACGAAAACTGGCTCTAGATGAATTATTACAGCGATGGCATCAAGTTAACCCTCCCCATAACGGCGACAAAAAACAAGACCGAGTTGGGGTGTTTTGGGCATTATTACTGCTCTCATCCCAATCGAAAGTAGAATTATCTCAACAGGAATTTTATCAAGACCTCACGATTCAAGTGCTTTAGATCCTATTATTTTTTAAATAATCCTAATAATGGACCCAAAATAAATCCAAAGACAAACCCTCCTGCATGGGCCCAATAAGCCACCCCCCCACTTTCCATTCCTACATTGGTTGGGACATTTAAACTGGCAAAACCATAAATAGCTTGCTGGATAAACCAAAACCCCAAAAAGAAAACAGCCGGAATTCTCACTGTTGTAATAAATATTCCTAACGGAATTAAGGTTAAAACTTGAGCTTGAGGGAACCTTAAAATATAAGCTCCCATCACTCCGGCGATCGCCCCACTAGCCCCTAGAGAGGGAATTTCTGAATAAGGGGAAAAATACCATTGACTCAAACCAGCTAACGCTCCACAAGTGAGATAGAAAAATAAGTATTTAACATGACCTAATTTATCTTCAACATTATTGCCAAATATCCACAAAAACAACATATTTCCTGCAATGTGTAAAAAGCCACCATGCAGAAATTGAGAGGTAATTAGGGTCATCCATTCAGGAATGGGATGATAAAAATCAACTCCGCTAAACCCTGCGGTTAACTGTTTAGGAACAATGGCATAATATTGGAAAAATTGAGATAGTTCCTGAGAACTTAAATGGACTTGATGCCAGAAAACTAAGACGTTAACAATAATTATTCCATAGGTAATATAGGGAGTGGTTTCTGTGGGGTTATTATCATTTAAGGGAACCATGTTTGAGAATTTAGAATTTAGAATTTAGAATTTAGAATTTAGAAGTAAAATCTTAAGGATTAACCTAAGTTAAGCTTAACAAATTACAAAAAATCTCCCTAGACAAGCTAGAGAGATAATGTTGAGAGTGAACTAAATTGCCTCTAAGTAGTCGGACATAAATTAAAGTGAACTGTCTTAAGAAATGTAAATTACTCCATAGCCTCTCCCAATACTGCTCGGCCCGCGAAAAATTGTCTGTTGAGACAAGCAGGGGGAGCAAGGGACGGGCGGGGATGCAGGGGGAGAAAATGGGACTTCCTCCTCTGCCTCCGGTAGCCCCCTCTGCCTCCTGGAGCCTACCTCAACTAAAGCGTTTCGAGCAAAACCTACGTAGTATTGTAGCCCTTCCTCCTCTGCCTCCGGTAGCCCCCTCTGCCTCCTCTGCTTCCTCTGCACCCTCTGCCTCCTCTGCTTAACTTAAACGAGTAACGTTTATTTTTGTCCAGGTACTTACTACCGAGAATTAGTAATAAATTCCGCCACCCCATTTCTCATCTAATTTAGGTGCGACTAAAAGATAACCAGACATATCATACACATCATCTTCGGTGAGGTTTCTTAATTCTTGATAGATATCAGTACGAATAACATTGGGATGTAATTCGCTGTAATCGTCTTCACCATCGTAACTGGTGGGATATTTCAAGTAGTCAATCAACGCTAACAAATTATCACGGCGAGGTTCAGCCCCGGCTAAGTCCTTTAGTCCCAAAGTAACATTATTATTAGTGAAGGTTTTACCTTGTTTATGACACTTAACGCAATTGGCATCAAAAAGCTGTTTCCCCCTCTCCACCTGTTTATCAGTGAGAATAACCGTCTCACCTGCCTCATTTAAGGGAATAGTACGAGTAGCCTCATCGGATTCTATCGCACTAGCGTTATGGATGGGAAATTGTAAAAAGAAAAAGATAGCAGCGATCGCCATCAGAATGAATCGTTTCACTATTGTTCTCCTGCAAATTATGAGTTTGTGGGTATATTAATCTTTGCACGCATTACGGCACTATCAACGATACCATAATTTCTGATCCTTAAAATGTAGAATTTACAATGAAAATACTTCTCCTATTCTTAATTCTTAATTCTTAATTTCCCCTTTAATCCACGGCCTCATAATCATTAGAAATGGTTTCGTCATCGTCAAAACTGAACGTAACTTCTAAGTCCTCTACATCAATATCGTCGAGATTATCCAAGTTTGTTAAGGAGTCCATATCAATAGCAGCAGTGGCCTGATAAGGCATTGTCGTTTCAAACGAAGACTCAGTGTTTACGGTTTGCGGTGGGGAAGGAACTGGAATGGGTAACGGTTCTCCTAAAGTTTGCTCAAAGGTATGGTTAAACTCCTTAGCATGAGAATTACCCTGGTGATAAACTTCTGTTCCGATGGTGAGAATAATTTGTCTAAACTCATCCAGATACACCTTTAACTTCTCTAAACTAAGGCCAGAATTGGTTAAAGCTGCTTCGAGTTGTTCTTTCTTCTGTTTAGCTTGGACTTTCAATTCATCACGGATCAACTCACCATTTTCATTGAGAGTGGTTTGATAGCTGTGTAATAAACTATCCGCTTGATTTTTGACCTCAATCATCTTCATTTGACGACGATCTTCTTCGGCGTATTTATGGGCATCTTGCTGCATTCGGTCAATTTCGCTGGATTTTAGCCCTCCTGTATGGCTAATAACAATACTCTGTTCTTTCCCCGTTCCTTGGTCTTGGGCAGCTACTTTTAAAATACCGTTGACATCAATTTCAAAACTGACTTCAATTTGCGGCACCCCTCTAGGGGCAGGAGGAATACCGGCTAAAAGACATTTTCCTAAACTGCGATTATCTTTAGCTAAAGCCCTCTCCCCTTGTAAAACGTGGATTTCTACGGAGGTTTGACCATCGGTTGCTGTGGAAAAGACCTGAGATTTACTGGTGGGAATGGTGGTATTTCGTTCAATAATTTTTGTAAAGACTTCTCCCAGGGTTTCAATGCCCAAGGATAAGGGAGTTACATCCAACAATAAGACATCTTTGACATCACCCCCTAACACACCTCCTTGAATAGCAGCCCCCAAAGCCACAGCCTCATCTGGGTTAATCGACCTCTCCATTTGACTATTGGGAAAGACTTGTTTAATCACACGGTGAATGGCTGGCATTCGGGTTGATCCCCCTACCAAAACCACTTTTTCTAATGCTTCAGCCTCAAGTTCACAGTCATTGAGGGCTTGGGTTAGGGGTTCTAGGGTGGCTTGGGCTAAATCTTTGGTTAAGTCTTCAAACTGGGCGCGGGTTAATTCTGTTTCTAGGTGTTTGGGTCCATTATCATCGGCGGTAATGAAGGGAAGATTAATGGAAGTGTTCAACATACTTGAGAGTTCAATTTTGGCTTTTTCGGCTGCTTCTCTGAGTCGTTGCAAAGCCATTTTATCTTCACTGAGATCGATGTTTTCCGTTTGTTTAAAATTGTCGACCATCCAGCGTACAATGGCATTGTCAAAGTCGTCTCCTCCCAGATGATTATTGCCGGCGGTGGCTTTGACTTCAAATACTCCATTTCCCAGTTGCAAAATGGAGACATCAAAGGTTCCCCCTCCCAAGTCGAACACGAGGATATATTGTTCTTCGTCTTGTTTGTCTAAACCGTAGGCTAAGGCGGCGGCTGTGGGTTCATTAATAATTCTACGAACATCAAGTCCGGCAATGGTACCGGCATCTTTGGTGGCTTGTCGTTGGGCATCGGTGAAATAGGCGGGAACTGTAATCACCGCTTCACTAACGGGTTCTCCTAAATAGTCTTCGGCATCCTTTTTTAATTTTTGTAAAACCATAGAAGAAATTTCTTGAGAGGTGTAATGTTGCCCGCGAATTTCCACATTCACCATATCCTCTCGTCCTGTGACACACTGGTAAGGAACCCGCGATCGCTCTTGGGCGGTTTCATCCCAACGTCGTCCGATAAAACGTTTAATGCTGTAGATGGTATTTTCTGCATTGGTGACTGCTTGTCGTTTGGCTAACTGTCCAACTAAGCGTTGGTTGCTTTTACCAAAAGCGACAATACTCGGAGTTGTCCGTCCGCCCTCCGCGTTGGGGATGACGATGGGTTTACCCCCTTCCAAAACGGCTACACAACTATTGGTCGTTCCCAGGTCAATGCCAATGACTTTTACCATAGCACTTGTTTTCTTAAATCGTTCATTATTAATTAATCGGCTAAAAGTCACAGGAGGTTTTGGGGTAGCAACAAAGTTAAAACCCACTTGGGGTGGTTTATAATCTTCTTGTCTCTTACCTAGCCTCTAGCACTATGGTTCCTGTGACTTCTCTCCTTCATGTTTATCTTACCCATTAATTTACCCAGAAATTTAGGGATAATTGCTTAATTTACTCGGCTGAGGTGGTCTCATCTGAGGTAGCACTTTCGGTTTCTTCGGGGGACTCCGTGGGTTTGGGGGCTGCTACTTTAACCATAGCATGGCGCAAGACCTGCTCTCCTAACATATAACCGCGCATTAATTCTTCTATGACGGTTCCCTCTGGATATTCATCGGTATATTCCCGTAACATGGCTTCATGGTACAGGGGATCGAAGGGTTGACCTTCGGGACGCATGGGACTAACTCCTAAGCGTTTGAGGCTATCAACCAGATTTTTGTAGACTCCTTGATAGCTTTTATGAATCACCGCTTCTCCATCATTGGTGGGGTTAATGGTGTTGCGGGCCCTCTCAAAGTTATCCACCACGGATAATAGTTCTCCAATGGTGTTGCGTTTGACGAGAGTTTCTAGGTCTTGTTTTTCTTTAGCGGTTCGTTTGCGATAGTTGTCAAATTCTGCCGTGAGGCGAATATGACTGTTTTTGAGTAAATCATACTGTTGGGCTTGGTCTTGGAGTTTATTTTGTAGGGCTTCTATTTGTTCGGTTAAGGCGGTGATAGTGCTTTCTGGGGACTCTTCTGAAGAGGTTTCAGAGACAGTGGTTTCTACTTCCTCTAGGGGGGTTGCATCCTCTGGAGGACTGGTGGTTGTTTCTGCTGTGGTTTCAGTTTCAGCCACTACAGTGGTGTCGTTGGTTGATTCAACTTCGGAGGGTTCTATGTTTTTTTCTAGTTGTTGTTCGTTTTGTGTGGTAGACATTCTGTTAAAATCTATAACCCGTCGCTATGGTAATCCTATGACTTATTATATAGGCATACCTACAGAAAATGAACGAACGACATAAGTTTAAGTTAAATCCACCTTATGGAGAAAGGTGGATTTTTCTACTTATTGGTTAAGGTTAGTTGCTTTTGCTTTTGTCAAATCATTTTAATTTATCCTTAAAAAAGCTCCCAAATATTAGGGCTGTCATAGCACCAAGAATCGTTAAAGGTTCAGGCACTACTTGATAAGTAATATTGCCAAATCCTGCGTTACCTGTACTGGGTTCATAGGAAAAATAACCTCCATTCAGGTTAAAAAATCCTGGGGTAATAGAAAAAGTTGGCTCAAAATTAGTCACACTATAAAATAAGCCTACCAATTCTCCATTCAAAAAATTAACAGTTGGTGGTGCAGCAGCATCAGTTTTTGTAAAGGTTGTTCCTAAAAAGTTAAAAGTTACTGTTGATACGGTTAAGGATTCTTTATTGAAGCCTGTTAAATTAGCATCATCAAAAGTGAATGTTCCAGTATAATTTTCATTGATTAAAGACCCTGAGTCTGTGGTTCCGGAAAAAGTATAACTGATGGTTGCTGCTTCAACTGAATTAGGAGAAACTAAGGATAAAGTAAGAGCGATAGCTGTGGTAGAAAGTGTGAATTTGGGTAAGAGATAAGTCATGTTTTTTTGTTTAACGTGAAGGTTTATTTTTTTGACAAATCTGGAGATATGGATGAATTAAAAACTCATTTATTCCAGATATCAACTAAATTTTTAATGAGTTAGAACACAAAATTATTGGGGTTATTCAAGGCAGAAATAGTGACATTTTCCACAAAAATAAAGTCGCGAGATAGTCCTGATCCATTGTTACCATCGGGATCAATTGAAATCATGGTATCTGAGCCATAACTAACAAAATTAACATAACCATCACTAATAGGATTGGTATCATTATATCCGAGACTTTCTAATAGATTAGTGAACACAAAGCTGTCATTTCCGACTGTAAAATCACTGATGATATCAATGCCATCGTTAACACTATTATAAACTAGGCGATCGCGTCCTCCTCCTGTGGTAATTGTGTCCATTCCTTGTAATCCTGTAATGACTTCATTTTCATTAGTTCCTGTTAAGATATCTCCCCCTGCTGTTCCTTCGAGGAAAGAAAAATTACCTAAATTTAAGCCGATTAAAACGGGATCATGATCGGAGGTTCGATAAGGATCAACACTATACAAACTAGGAGGATTAAATTCTTCGTTGTAATCAAAAACATTGGGTTCATCGGCGTTAATATGCCATTCTGCTACCCCAGTAACTTGAGAGGTTAAACTATGATTAGATAAGGCATGATCTAAATAGCCAAATTGTCCGTTAAAAACGTAGGAATAGGCATCTGAACCATTAAATTGTTCAATTAAATTGGTATATCCTGCATTCTTAATGGCAGTGATGGGATCTTCCATTGCATAAGCGTTTAAATCACCCATAATTAGATAGTCACTATCGCCACTATTAGTGGGATCATTTGCTAACCAATTGACTAAAGCATTGGCTGCATCTGTACGAGTGGCATTCCAGAAACCCTGTCCATCGCCTTGATCGTAGTTAGGATTATTAGTATCAGTTAAACCGGATGAGCCTTTAGATTTAAAGTGGTTTAAAGCAATGATAACTTTTTCCCCTGTTGCTATTTCTTCAAAGGTTTGGGCTAAAGCTGGTCGATTACGATTATCTTGAAACGTGGGATCGACTGAACTATCAAGAATAGCAAAATTACCGAAAGGATTGACAACATCAGTTTTGTAAATTAAAGCAACTTTAATAGCATCGGTTCCGATAGTTCCTGTAGCAATATAATCGTAGGTTCCAGGGTTAGTTGTGCTATTTAATGTACTGACTAAGTTACTAACCGCAATATCTCCGTTATTTTCTATTTCAACTAATCCCAAAATATCAGCATCAATTTCAGTTAATGCAGTAATGAGTTTATCTTGCTGGCGTTGAAATTCACTAGCACTATCTGCACCCCTAGCACCATTAGAACCATTATCAATGGTAGTAAAGTAATTTAAGACATTATAATTGGCAATTTTTAGGTTTCCACCTACATCTGGTGCAGTCGTTGGACGATCATTAACTGCTTGAAAATTGACGCTTGTATTGGTTTGAACCCGATACTCTCCAAATCGTTGCTCTAAAATACCTGATAATCCTGTAACGGTATCTCCTCCTCGCAAAATATTAGTAGAACTGAGGCTTTGACCATTACGACCCAATAAAATAGGGTCTACATTTTGTCGGGTACTACCATCATCTAAAATAATTCTTCTTAGATCGTTTTCTGCTTGTAAAGCATTGGCTGCAGTTCCTGGTGTTGTAACATTAGTGGGTTGATATAATCGTCCCTCTGATGAAAGAGTTACCTCACCAAATCGACCTAATTGAAAGTATTCAGTCAAAGTTAGAGTTTCAATAAAATTAACCAGCATTCCTTCATAGTTTTCTAATCCAATTGATGAGCTATTGGCTGCTTCTAAATCACTAATGGTAACAGCAGTGGGGAGATTATTACCAGTAGAAACAACAGTAATATCGGTTAAATTAGAAAGTTCTGTTAACAAGGTTCCGCTACTGCTAAACTCAGCAACAACCCCCGTTACTTTCACTTTATCGCCAACATTAACATCTACCCCAGGATTACTACCATCAAAAACAAAAATTCCTTCAGAAGTTAAACTATTACTATCAACATCGCTATCTTCTTCTTGTAGGTAAAATCCTCTGAGTCTATCACTTCCTTGAAAGTCCCCAACAACAATTGCTTCAACGGTAACAGTTTGACCGATTAAGCTACTCTGTAATCCGGTTCCTTGGATGGTATGAATTTTGGTAATTTCTTCCGACGGTGGAGGTGGAGGAGTTGCAGCAGGAGAAGTTAATTCTGTTACTTGAATATTATCAATTCCATATTCATCTCGACTTCCACTCCCACTGACATCATCCCCAACCCATTTAAGATAAAATAATTGCTCGTCGGCTAGATTTAATCCGCTTAATGTCACTGATTTTGCTTCACTTTGCCACCCGTTATTATTGGCGGTTTCAGGTGTGGTAAAATCTAGAGAGGAAACAGTTAGAAAATTAACACCATCATTGGAATAGGCAAAGTTGAGAGAATTAGCACGATTTTGATCATTGCGATACCAAATGTCGTAACTAATATCAACTTCATTGACAGTGGAACCTGTGTTATTTTGTAGCTTCAAAATGACTTCACCAGGGGTAAAATCACCCCCTGTAGGTTGTATTCCTAAAATGGTGTTTTCTGTGTCAACATTAAACCCATAAACACCCCCTGTAGATACTCCTCCGTCGTTTATTCCCCTGGCAAAATCTCCTGATGTTGCTGTATCCCCAAAGTTGAGATTACCATTAGAAAATCCCCTCACTATCCAAATATCTGAGTCTAATTGTCCACTGCTAGGGTTAGGAGAAAAACCATTACCACTAAAGCTATTAAAATCTTCTACAAAACTCGCAGAAGTTCCTCCATTTCCCCCATTTCTATTACCAGTTTCATCTCCAATAAAAAGAATATTATCTACAAATATTTTTTCGCTTGCTGCATTGGTATCAACACTAATTGTTAAGGTTAAATTGTCTCCCAATCCGCTATTAATTAAGTTATCTAAGTCTATGTTAAAAGTATTCCAATTCGCTGTACTATTATCAGCAGAAGCATTGGTTTCTAATTCCGTTTCTCCGAAGTTTAATACAGTTTGGGTATTGTTTCCGTCAGTGAGGGTAACAGTAAAGGAATCATCACTTTCATAACTCGTATCAGCAATCCAATAATTAAAGCTTAAAAAGCGATTATTAAAGTTGCTTAAATCAACAGTTCCAAACACTAAATCTAAGCGTCCGTCTCCATCATCAAACTGAAAATTATGTTCAATTCCTGATGCAATGGATGTTCCATTAGCTGCGACGTTAAGTGCATTTGTTCCTGTTGCTGAGTTAACCCCAATATTATCCCCTGATTCGCTTCCGACAGTCGGACCATTACCGTTTCCACGGGTATCAAACCAAAAGGTTTCAAAGAGTAATCCCTGGTTGCTATTGGTATTAAAAGAACCTAGATTTGTTAAGGCACTTCCTGATAATAAAGAATCACTGGTAAAGGTATATTGATCCGAGAGAAGATTAAAATTTTGTTCAGCAATAATAGCCATATCAACCTACTATTTTTTCGGTTCTAGAGTACATACTATGCTAAACTATTAGTTAGATGCCAAAACAATAAAGCTCTATTTTTGAAGTTCTTTAGATTTCTAAAACCAAAACCGCAACGTTTTAAAACTTTCAATCGGTTATTAATTCCTTCCACGACTGCGTTGGTTGTTCTTACTTCAAAATAACCAACAATTTC
>JASJDD010000141.1 GCA_030065735.1 Crocosphaera sp. | reverse complement strand
TGAGTCCAATATTGATTGATGCTTGAATATCAGCATCTTCTAAAAAACCGCAATTAAGACACAAAAACCGTTCTTTATTGCGGTTTTCTTTGGCAATATGCCCACAATGTGCGCATTTTTGTGAGGTTAATTTAGGGTCAACATCTAAACAAATATGGATTCCCTTCGGTCAATTTATTTATTGGTCGCCATTCATCTCCCGTTAATTTCTATGAGTTCTTTTTTTCGGAAGAAATTTAACGGGAGTCCTTTGGCAACATTAAAGATAGAAATCTTTACATATCCAATCAATTAACCTATCAATTAGAATTATTGTGGCGGCACTCTTGTAATAGTTGGCTCACCCATAGTAACAGTACCAGAGGGGCGTGCAGGTTCACAACAAGTTCCAGATCCAAAATTGTTGTTGGTGTTGCCCGCATTTGGTTCTATGGGTGCCTGAATAAGATCCAACGCAGCCAATTCCCCACGCGCTTCGCTGATCGTTTCAACACGATTTCGCCACAACACGAAATTTCCGTCAACAACCTGTTTCTTGGCTTGAATGATCTCATCAAAGTTGCTACTTCCTGACATTGAATTGTCCTCCAATAAAGTTCTGGTTTTTTAACATTACACTCCTCTCACTTCACACAGGATGTTTTATCTTTAGAAAAGCTCAGATTCACTCTTGATAATCCCATCGACCGAATCGAGAACTGCAAACTTCTGGGGGGGCAGACCCTTTATTGATAAGATCAAGGAGTCGCCAACCAGCCAATATCTCCTTTTGTGTGGATGGCTTTGCCGAAGCAGCCACCATTTGTTCATAACCTTCTCGTGTGATAGGACACTTAGGCTCTCCCAACTGTATTGCACGGAGGGGACAACTTCTGCTTTGACAGATTGGATTGTATGAACAAGTTGAACATTTACTAACGTTTTTGTCATCGAGTTTTGTCCACTGGTTCCAACGAGTCTGGTTAATTTCGATTTCCCCGGAGCGTGTCATTCGCCCGACTTTATTCAGTGGGTCGTTCAAAGCGAGGGTGCATTTGTAAATGGTTCCGTCAGCACCAACAACAATCGAAGACGGTTTGCCAGCGTAGCAGACAGCACCATGGGATAGTAAACACCCTTCCTGTTCTTGCGGAAAACCTTTCTTTTCTGCTTCTTTGATTAATTGGGCCCCTAATGTTGCAGCAGTAGCTGGGTCGCAAACGTCGAGGTTGTCATCATTGGCCCCACCCCATTTGGAAACAACATTAAACTTAAGACGAAATCTGGAGTCGCTTCCAAAGGTAGACTGCATCTGTTGAAAAAAAGGCTCCAAGGCCTGTGGAGTATGCTGATTTGAGAAGTTAATCCTAATCGTCACTGAAAAATCGTCAGAACGACGACTCATCGCTTTGAGGTTTTCAAAGATTTTCTGGTATGTTCCCTGTCCGTTTGCCAGTTTTCTAGTCTGATTGTGGAGTGTTTCTGGCCCATCTAGTGTTACCTGATACGTAGTAATTTGCCTTCTCAGTAAGGCATCAACTGTCTCTTCTTCCAACAGGTAGCCATTGGTCGTAATGAAACTATCGTACTTTATGGCGTGCTTTTCACACTCCTGAAGAAAGAAATCTGAGAGTTCATAAATTCGATTTCGAGCTAACAATGGCTCTCCACCAAACCAAGTTACACTCATTCCGCGAATTTCCTGAACTTTACGAGCTATGAAGGCCTTTAGTCCCTCAACTACCTCGCTCTGCATGAGTCCGCGTTCAAACCGCTCGTAGCAGTACGTACAGCGAAAATTACAATTCTCATGTGGCAAAATAATCAACTTAAAGTATAGTTCGCGCTCAGCTTCTAGAACTTGCTCAACAATACTCCGCTCGTCGATATCAGTTACCACAAAAAACCCAGCTTCACATAGCTCGTCTATGATGGGTTCTACTCGCTGGTTGTCATCAAAGTCTTCAGATAAACAAAATTTAACAACTTCTGCAAGTTCAGAAGGAACTTTGGCTAAAGATCCCATGAAACTATTGTGCAACAATAGTTCACCATCATTACTTGCTATCGCTCGCGTAAACCTAGATGCTCGCCACTTTTTCATCTAGAATACCTCGCTAAGACAATAATGGAAGTTTAATTATATTAAACTTCCATTATTGTAGATTATTTCAAGATTGTTCGCCAAACGAGATTAATAATTCTTAAAAAATTGTTTTAGAAATCAAACAAGTGAAAATCCTTAAATAATATCGTTATTATACTGTTTTTGTGTATATTGTGCCACAAATCAGGAATTTAGTTCGCGCTCCACCCATTTTTCTCAGCCTCGCCTTGAATAAAATAAGAAACTCTTGATCCACGACATTTTACTCGCATCACGAATAAGGAAGAGATGAAAAAAAAAAGACTAACTATTTCTTGTAATTTCTGAATGTCTACGATTATTGACAATCTTGATCAAACTTATTGACAAAGATTATTAATAAGCTTATGATGAAATCAATAAGTGTTCTCCTCTCAAGGATGGATCGGCAGGTGGAATCGTTTGGCAACACAAGAAACGGTTCCCCTATTTTTTTTCAATCAATCATTTTTTCAGAAAGAAATACCTAGTCAATCGTTCCTGAGAAACGTTAACATAAGTTAACAAGTGTTTCTCTTGAAGAAACCAGACCTGTATGATCAGGCGTTATTATCTGGTTAGATCATTAACCTTGATATATTGAAGTTAACCCTATCTTCACCTTTAGTTTAAGAAGAGGCCGACAGCGTGAACAAAAATAACAAAAAATGGCGCAATGCTGGACTATATGCACTTTTGCTGATTGTGGTATTAGCCTTAGCATCCGCCTTTCTAGATAACAATAATACTCAAAGTCGGGAAAGTTTAACCTATAGCGAGTTTATTGACCGTGTAGAGAATAAACAGGTGGAGCGAGTCACCCTAAGTTCCGATCGCACTCAAGCCAGAGTACCCAACCCCGAAGGTGGCGCACCGTTACTGGTCAATTTACCAGCCGATCCCGATTTAATCAGTATTTTGTCTGAAAACAAAGTCGATATTTCCATTCAACCCCCAAATGACGAAGGAATCTGGTTCAGAGTCGCCACCAGTTTAATCCTGCCGGTTTTATTATTAGTCGGGTTATTCTTCCTGTTGCGACGGGCGCAGAGTGGCCCCGGTTCCCAAGCCATGAACTTTGGTAAATCAAAGGCGCGGGTACAAATGGAACCCCAAACCCAAGTGACTTTTGGGGATGTCGCTGGAATTGAACAGGCCAAATTAGAACTAACGGAAGTAGTAGACTTCCTGAAAAATGCCGATCGCTTCACCGCCATTGGTGCCAAAATTCCCAAAGGAGTCTTATTAGTTGGGCCGCCTGGAACTGGTAAAACCCTTTTAGCCCGTGCTGTAGCCGGAGAAGCGGGTGTTCCCTTCTTCAGCATTTCTGGTTCAGAATTCGTCGAAATGTTCGTCGGTGTGGGTGCGTCCCGCGTTCGTGACTTGTTTGAACAGGCAAAAGCCAACGCCCCCTGTATCGTCTTTATCGATGAGATCGACGCAGTGGGTCGTCAACGGGGTGCCGGTTTAGGCGGTGGTAACGATGAACGAGAACAAACCCTCAACCAACTCTTAACCGAGATGGACGGGTTTGAAGGCAATACTGGCATCATTATCATTGCTGCTACCAACCGTCCCGATGTCTTAGACGCAGCTTTATTACGTCCCGGTCGTTTTGACCGTCAAGTGGTGGTCGATCGTCCTGACTACGCTGGCCGTCAAGAAATCCTCAAAGTTCATGCTCGTGGCAAAACCCTCTCTAAAGATGTGGATCTCGATAAAATTGCCCGTCGCACCCCTGGGTTTACCGGGGCGGATCTTTCTAACCTGTTGAACGAGGCTGCTATTTTAGCGGCCCGTCGGAATTTAACCGAAATTTCCATGGATGAGGTTAACGATGCCATCGATCGCGTTTTAGCGGGACCTGAGAAGAAAAATCGGGTCATGAGTGAGAAGCGTAAGACCTTAGTGGCCTACCATGAAGCGGGTCATGCGTTGGTAGGTGCTTTGATGCCTGACTACGACCCTGTCCAAAAAATCAGCATTATTCCCCGTGGCCGTGCCGGTGGGTTAACCTGGTTTACCCCCAGTGAGGATCGCATGGAGTCCGGGTTATATTCTCGTTCTTATCTACAAAACCAAATGGCTGTCGCTTTAGGTGGCCGGGTGGCTGAAGAAATCATCTTTGGTCAGGAAGAAGTCACCACCGGTGCCTCCAATGACTTACAACAGGTAGCCAGAGTTGCTCGTCAGATGATCACCCGCTTTGGAATGAGCGATCGTTTAGGACCGGTGGCCTTAGGACGGCAAAATGGAAATGTCTTCTTAGGTCGAGATATTGCCTCTGATCGGGACTTTTCTAACGAAACCGCTTCTGCCATTGATGAGGAGGTTCGTCAACTGGTGGATACTGCTTACAAGCGGGCTAAAGATGTCTTAGAAAGTAATCGTCACATCTTAGATACCTTAGCCGATATGTTAGTGGAAAAAGAAACCGTTGACTCTGATGAACTACAAGACATCTTAACCACAAATGAGGTTAAAATGGCTACTTTAGTCTAGGGTTTTAACTTTATCTAACTTTTTAAGCAGCACTGTGATTGGTGCTGCTTTTTTCATGAAATTGCATAACATTAAGATTAATTAAAATTCAACCAGAAAAAGGTTGCTCAAATGCCCCTCAAACCTGCTCAAAATAGGTCATCTAACCAATTATCCCTTATGTAACATTATTTAAGCAGGCACTCAATAAATGCAACAACTTTGAGACAATCAAAAACAGCTTATTAGCGTGTCATTATCACGTCTTATTTAATACATTAGGAGAATTCTATGAAACTGGCCTATTGGATGTATGCTGGCCCTGCACACATTGGCACTCTACGCATTGCTAGTTCCTTCAAAAATGTCCATGCTATTATGCACGCACCTTTGGGAGATGACTATTTTAACGTCATGCGATCGATGTTAGAAAGAGAAAGAGATTTTACTCCCGTCACTGCTAGTATTGTCGATCGCAACGTTTTGGCCAGGGGTTCCCAAGAAAAGGTCGTTAACAATATTGTGCGTAAAGATGGGGAAGAAAACCCTGATTTAATCGTCTTAACTCCCACTTGTACCTCTAGTATTTTACAGGAAGATTTAGCTAATTTTGTGGATCGCGCCCAAATGGATGCCAAAGGGGATGTTTTGTTAGCAGATGTTAACCATTATCGTTACAACGAGTTACAAGCTGCGGATAGAACCCTCCACCAAATTGTTAGGTTTTATCTAGAAAAAGCGAAGAAAAAAAATGAATTACCCACCAAGAAAACGGACAATCCTTCCGTTAATATTATTGGTATTTCTACTCTGGGATTTCATAACCAGCATGACTGTAGAGAGTTGAAACAATTAATGAAAGATTTGGGAATTGAAGTGAATGAGGTAATTCCTGATGGTGCTTCTGTTCATAATTTAAAGAACTTACCCAAAGCATGGTTTAATTTAGTTCCTTATCGAGAATTAGGGTTAGCTACTGCACAATATTTACAGGAAGAATTTAAGCTTCCTTATGTAGATATTACGCCGATGGGTGTGGTAGAAACAGCCAGATGTATTCGCAAAATTCAACAGGTAATTAATGAACAGGGTGCCAATGTTGATTATGAAGAATATATCAACGAACAAACCTTATATGTTTCTCAAGCTGCTTGGTTTTCTCGCTCCATTGACTGTCAAAATTTAACTGGTAAAAAAGCCGTTGTTTTTGGAGACAATACCCATGCTGCTGCTATGACTAAAATTTTAGCACGGGAGATGGGAATTCATGTGGTTTTAGCCGGAACCTATTGTAAATATGATGCAGACTGGTTTAAAGAACAAGTAAGCGAATATTGCGATGAAGTGTTAATTAGTGATGACAATGGAGAGATTGGAGATGCGATCGCTCGTATCGAACCTTCCGCTATTTTTGGTACACAAATGGAACGTCATGTGGGCAAAAGATTGGACATTCCTTGTGGGGTTATTGCTGCACCCATTCACATTCAAAACTTTCCCATTGGTTATAAACCTTTCTGTGGTTATGAAGGGACAAATCAGATTGCAGATTTAGTTTATAATTCCTTTACTTTGGGAATGGAAGACCATCTTTTAGAAATCTTCGGTGGTCATGATACCAAAGAAGTGATTACCAAAGGAATTTCGGCTGATTCTGATTTAAACTGGAACAAAGAAGCACAGGCAGAATTAAATAAAGTTCCTGGTTTTGTTCGGGGTAAAGTGAAGCGAAATACGGAAAAATTTGCCCGTGAACGAGGATTTTCTGAGATTACGTTAGAAGTGATGTATGCAGCAAAAGAAGCTGTAGGTGCCTAGTTAAAGTAGGGTGGGCAATGCCCACCTTTTAAAATTTGTAATGACTATAAGCTTATGAAAATGTCATCTAATTTAGTCATTGAAGATGTAATAAAACTGATTACTTTATATCCTGATAAATCAAAGGAAAACTAATGATGAACAATGTCCAATTATTTCAATGGGTAGAATTAAAATACGATGTCCCTAATAGTCTAGTTAAAAAAGGGGATAAAGGAGTCATTTTAGACTATTTAAAACCTACAAAAAAACAATCAGAACCTGGCTATAATTTAGAAGTCTTTAAAGATGGAGAAACTTTAGATGTTGTTTCCGTTCCTATTTCTTGGGTAATAGCGTTACCTGAAGTATGGGGAGGAAATAAACATGATTATCTTAACGCATCCATTGCTGTCAATAAATTGATAAAATAGGCTATAATTATGTCCAACCTTGTGAATTATGATACGTTTTTCAGCAACAATAAAAGAATAAATCACTCTATAGTCACCAACTTTCAATCTAAAAAGACCCCTTAAATTAGCACTTAAAGCTTGATGATTCATATTTTCAAAGTTATCCAACAACCAGCGAACTTTACGCAAAATACGTTCTTGAATAGCGGGAGACCGAAATATTGATACACCCAATTGAAAACTGCTATGAGGGGAACCTCTTTTGATAAAGCTTCTCAACCCGTTCCTGAACCCTTAACCATTTTGGGTGCAGGTACAGCAGTAGCTTTTGCTGCAGCATTCAAGATAAAGTTAAAGACAGTTAGTAAAAAGTAAAGGAAAATATATGGGGGACAAGGAAGAGTTAATAACTATCTTTTTTGTTTTCTGTATCCTTTGTGTTTACAACAATATTTTCGATAAAATATGCTGAAATTAGGAAAATTCTTTCATTTTAAACGATCAAATCTTTTATATTTGGTAATTTCTCTGGCTATTCTTTTATGGTGTGTGAGTGTGGGTTGGGGGTTTACCCAAGCTTTAGCAGCAAAACCTGCCCCTATTTTAGCTCAATCTCAATCCCTGCCTCCCCTTGGCCCAAATCGTTCCACCGTTGAAGCAGGAAAAGAACTCTATGTTGCTACTTGTTCTGGGTGTCACATTGCTATCCCCGCAGAAGTGTTACCCACAGAAACTTGGCAGGAACTTTTAGAGAATCCTCAGAAACATTATGGAACCTCAGTCCCGAATATGATTCGTCTGAGTCAGGTACTAATGTGGGATTATCTAAAAACCAATTCTCGTCCTATTTTGCTCAAAGATGCGCCAATTCCTTATTACATTGAACAATCTCAGTATTTTAAGATTCTTCATCCTCGTGTGGAGTTTACTGAACCTATCACACCAAAAAACTGTGTAGTGTGTCATCCAGGGGTCAAAGACTTTGATTATCGTAGCTTAACTTCAGAATGGGAAGATGCACCTTGAACAGTCATCAGTCATCAGTCATCAGTTATTGGTTATTCATTAGAGATATTGGCAAGAGAATAAGTAATCTGTTTGCTTTCACCTAATTTACCTAATGGTTTTGCGTTTTGGTTATTAAAAGTTACCAAAATTAAACCAGCGTTATCGGTTTCAAGGATAATATTTTTATCAGCTTCCCAGGTTTTTTGGGTTTCTTTATTAAGTACCCCATCAAAGCTCATTTTTCCATCAACTGTAACTTTTAGGCTTGATTTTCCTTTGCTATGAACCTTAACTATTATTGGTTTTTCGATGGGTTGGGACTGAGGAACAGAGACGGTTGCAGGAACGGGTAGTTGTTCAATAGACCCTTCTAAAGCTGCCCGTTTTAACGTATTAGAAATAGTTTGAACTGAAACAACAACAATAATAATATAGAGAAAATAAAGATGTATCGGACGAAATTGTAAAACAGGAAACAAAAAACGAAATCTTGAAGAATTATTCGATTTGGGGTGATTATCCAGAGGAAAACTTTCTGATAAACTTTTTCCATCTAACCCTAAAAAATCAGCAAATTTTTTAATAAAACTGCGAGTATAAATGGCCTCTGGTAATTCCTCTAGTTTCGCTTTTTCAATGGCTTCTAAGAAACCGACAGAAATGCGAGTTTCTCCAGATATCAACTCAAGGCTTAACCCTTGTTTTTGACGCTCATTATACAATCTTTGACCAATTTCTTCTAAGATTTCTTTTTGTAACTGTTTGGGATCAAAATAATGTTTATTTCGTTTAGTAAATTTAGATAATAACTTGAGTAATTGTTTCAGATAAATGGTTTTTTTAGGCGGTTGAGATGATTCTTGTTCACTCTTTGACTCCTCGGTGGCTTGATAGCCATTTAATATTAATTTACCCCATAATTGTTGCCATGCACTATTTTCAGTCACCACAGGAGTCTGAGCGTGAGATTCTTGGGTGTGACTGGTATCGGGATGAGGAGAATTGAGTGATGATGGTTTCCTGGACATATTTATTGAATCAGCTTCCCTTCTCTTTCAATGATAAGGTTGGCACGATGCTTGAGAAAAGCAATTTCTGAAGGGGTAAGCAAACGATAATGGCCAGTGGGTAAGCTGTTTTCATTGGCAGGAGAAATAACGAGAGCGTCAATAGCAGTACGGTGGAGTCGGAGTACATGGAAACCCAGTTGTTGAACAATACGACGAATCTGACGATTTCTGCCTTCAGTCAAAATCACTTTTAGGCGAGTGTGCTGAGGACAACGACCAATCACTTCCACCTGAGCGGGTAAAGTCTTTTTGCCCATTAGCATAACACCTTCACGCCATTGTTGTAAGGTTTCTTCTCTGGGATGTCCTTTAACCCAGACTTCGTAGGTTTTCGGTAAATGGTAACGGGGATGGGTTAATTTTAGGGTTAATTCTCCATCATTGGTTAATAATAAGGCTCCCGAAGAGTTAAAATCCAGTCGTCCTACGGGATGAATACCGGTTCTGTCAGTTAACTTTTTTGGCAATAAATCTAAGACAATCGAACGATTTTGGGGATCATCGCAGGTACACACCACCCCTACTGGTTTATTCATCAAAATATAGATTAATTCAGGCCGTTGACTGGGTTGAATGGGTTTGCCGTCTACTTCCAGGCGATCGCAGTTGGGATCAGCTTTATCTCCTAAGGTTACTATTTTCCCGTTTAATTTAACTCGTCCGACGACTATCATCTCTTCTGCGCGACGACGGGAAGCAATTCCCCATTGAGATAAAATTTTTTGCACCCGTTCAACCATCAGTTATCTACCTCACTGTTCCCAGCTTTTTCTGGGTTAATTTTCATCATTATTATAGTTTATATTTTTTAATAAATAATAGATTAATAACCATGATTCTAACTTAGGTTCAAATTTTTCTCTTAAGGCAAATGTTGCTGCAAATACTGTTTCTACTTCCTTCATTCGGATAAAGCGGTAAGCACTTAATATTATCCACGCTGAAGCGATATAAATAAGCTCAACTAATAACAGTGTTACTGATAATTGTTGAAACTCAAATTTTGTTTGAGTTATTGCCAATTGTGTCAATTTAATTAGTACAGAAAAAATGATTAAAAAGGAAATAAAAATACCATAAAACATACTAGCAAGATATCGATTCAGTGCTTCTGCTGCATAACATTCTCTTGCTAAAGTTTCATTCTCTGAGATTAAGATGACTTTACAAAAATTAACAAAAGAAGTCTTTCTCCTTTCATTATTATGATGTGATCCCCAAGTACGATTATAGAAACTTTGTGCTTCAGGATATTCTTTGGCGCACCTAGTTTTTAGCCAGTTAAGATAGGGAAAACTATCTGAGGATGAATATTTTCTTAACTTAACAAAAGGAAATTTCTTGCCACTTCCAAGATATCCTATCCGTTTTAAGCACCAACCAGATAATTTGTCCACAATACCACATTTTATTAATCGAAGTATAACACCGAATAAATAACCAAGACATATAATCAAGAGAAAAACAATAACAGATAATGAGGCTTCGCTTATTTGTGGTAATTGATCAATCTTATCGGGCATATTCCAAACAATAAGATAGATACCGATAATTAGATTAAATAATAAAAATGTTCCTGGAATTAGTATTGACAATATACTGTCAGATTTTCCAATATTTGGTATTTCCATACTTTTATTTTCCTCATTCTCTTTTTGTTCTTCTGTAATAAATCAGCCCAATCTTTGTGAACAGTCCCACATTTAGGACAACGTTGTGAAGGTTTAATTTTCCTAGTAGGAAGAA
>JASJDD010000140.1 GCA_030065735.1 Crocosphaera sp. | reverse complement strand
GATTACTTGAAAAAGACAGCGAGATTAGTGATTAATTACTGTCTAGAACATAAATTAGGAACCTTAATTGTAGGAGTTAATGAAGGGTGGAAAACGAGGATTAATATTGGTAAAGTCAAGCAATGGCTTTGGCCAGGACAGCTTTTTCAAACTGAGGTGTCAATTTTTGTCTGATTTTCGGATGAATTGTTGTACGGATTCCTGGTGCATATGCTTCAATCACTTGAGCATTGCGAGAACACATGACCATTAAATAATCACAAGTTGAACATTCAGTTTGAATAATTTCACGGTTGGGACAAACTACCCCCATAATTTCTTCACTGTTAAAGTAAAGACGTTGAGCATAATTACCACAATTAGAACATCGAACCAGTTGACTAATATCCATAACAAATTCTCCATTGTGCTTAACTTTCACTTGTGATTAATCAGCTTTCAATTAAGAGACTGTTGCTAAACAAAAGATGTAAGATTTAGGTGACAAACAGTCTCTAAGTGAATTACTCAACTAATCTTAAAAAATTAAAGATGCTTTTCGAGAGCTTCTTTAAAAGTTTCATAGTTGGCTTTCCCCACTAGGTGTTCGACAACTTCTCCACCCTTAAAAATGAGAACAGCCGGAATACTACGAATGCCATATTTTTTGGCATTCTCTTTGTTTTGATCGAGATCGATCTTGAACACTTTCGCGCGACCTTCATATTCTTTTGCTAATTGATCGATGAAGGGACTAATTACGCGACAAGGACCACACCACGTTGCCGTGTAATCAACCACAACGGGAAGAGAATCAGCTAACAGTTCGTTGATTTCATTGTCCTGGATAAAAGTTGCTTTTGTCATGATAAATTTTGTCGAATTAGAGTTACTAAATTTTGAGCAATTTGGCCTTAGTATAATTCGTCTTCTTGATGAGTTAGAATTGTACAATTTGAGGTAGGATAAGCGACACAAGTGAGGACAAAACCTGCTTCAAGTTGTTCATCGTCTAAGAAAGATTGATCCGATTGATCCACTTTTCCTTCGACGATTTTGCCAACACAACTTGAACAAGACCCAGAACGACAAGAAATGGGAATTTCGATGTCATTTTCTTCTGCTGCATCAAAAATATATTGATCTTCAGCCACTTCAATGGTTTGATCGATTCCTTCCGCTTTGTTAATTAGTCTAACTTGGTAGGTAGCCATATTTTTTCCTTAAGTTAAGTGAATAATGAGTCAGAAATTAATCAGAGAAATGAGTTTAGTTTCAAGGTTTAAACTGATATGGAAAATAAAGTTTCTAATCTCTGAGTGATTTCAGAAACTGGTAAATTTCCATCGATAGTTTTTAAACAATGTCGTCGCTGATAAAAATCAATCAAAGGAGTTGTTTGCTCTTGATAAATTTCCAAACGGCGATCAATGGTTTCTTGTCTATCATCCACTCGCCCTCGTTCTAAAAGTCTCTTAACTAAGACATCTGAAGAAACCTCAAAATAGACAACTTGACCATAAGGTTGTCTCATAATTTGTAGAAGTTGGTCGAGGGCATTGGCTTGGGCTAAAGTTCGGGGAAACCCATCTAAAATCCAGCCCTTTTCTACATCTTCTCTGCCAAATCGTTCCCGCATAATAGCCATAATTAAAAGGTCAGGAACTAACTCTCCAGCTTCTACATGGGTTTGCGCTTGAATCCCTAAAGATGTTTTACCTTGAATCGCTTCTCGTAAAATATCCCCAGTAGAAATATGGGGAATTTGCCATCGATTGGCTAAAATTTTGGCTTGGGTTCCTTTCCCCGCCCCAGGAGGTCCTAAAAAGATTAATCGCATGGTGAAGTTCAAAATTTTGCTAAACTATAAGGTGAAGTCATAAAAAACTGTGTCATTATGACCGCTGAAAATTGGCCAGAACATTCCACTTGGGAAAGATTAGAAAAAGGGAGACAAGCTAAAGCGGCTCAAGGAGGCTATGCTGGTTATGGTTCTCCTGCTTTTGGACAACAATCTGTTAATGGAGAATTAATCGATAATCCCATTGAACAACAAGTAATTGACCTGATTCGTCGCCATCATAAGTCCGGTAAATCCTTACAGCAAATTGCTGATTGGCTCAATCAACAGGGATATACAACTAAGCGTGGCCAGCAGTGGAAAAGAATTTCGGTTAAACGAGTTCTTGACCGACTTTATGGCAAAACCTCAAGAATCTCAGGGGTGAGTCAAAAGTAACTTGTGAGCAGAGATTAGGGTCACAGTCAAGGTTAACCAGGGGGTTAACTGAAGCCGAACCTCTTAGGGCTAAAATCATTTTCTGTGTTGGGTTCCAGTCTTTTTTCCGTAACATCTCTCTATGATACACCTTAAGGGGAGTAATGTTAAGCTTTTATAAAACTTATAAGTCATTCTTTTGTAACATCCCTCTCAGAAGAAAATTTGTGATCACCAATGAACCCTGACGAGCCATTGATTAGCCTTCCTGCTTTAGAAAGTGTGATTGATTACCATCCCCTCATTGTTTCCCCTGACACCTTAGTGGTTGAAGCGATTGCCTTGATGAGTCAAGCAAGGGGGAAACGTTGTTTATTACTAGAAGAAGATGATGCTTTAACCCAGATGACTCCTCATTCCTCTGATGGGAGTTGTGTTCTAGTGATGGACAAACAGCAATTACTGGGAATTTTTACGGAACGGGATATTGTCAGACTCACAGCCACTCGAACAAGTTTGGCTCAAGTCCCAATCGCTGACGTGATGGCAACTCCTTTGATTACCCTAAATCAAGTGCATTTTCAAGATATATTCGCAGCACTTTTCTTGTTTCGTCGCTATCGTATTCGCCATCTTCCCATTGTGGATGATAGGGATGGCTTAATTGGACTGGTTTCTCCTGAGACGATTCGTCAAGCATTAAAACCCGCTAATTTGCTCAAATTGCGGAGAGTGTCAGATGTCATGAGCAACGAGGTAGTACAAGCTCCTATAACCGCCTCAATTCTGCGTTTAGCTCAATTAATGGCCACTGGTCGGGTCAGTTGTGTGGTGATGACAGAAACCGACACAGATGAGAGAATCAAACCAGTAGGAATAGTAACAGAGAGAGATATTGTTCAATTTCAGTCCCTAGAGCTAGATTTATCGAGAATACAAGCTCTCGATGTTATGAGTACCCCTCTCTTTTTGCTAAGTCCAGAAGATTCCTTGTGGATAGCTCACCAAGAAATGCAGCACAGACGGGTCCGACGCTTAGTCGTTTCTTGGAATTGGGGTAGAGGGTTAGGAATCGTTACTCAAACCAGTTTGTTGCGAGTGTTTGACCCAATGGAAATGTATAGTGTTATAGAAACGTTACAGCGAACAGTACAGCCATTGAGTAATCTTCAGGGTAAAAGCGATGAGAAGATAAATCAACCAAACAATAAGCTCAATTATCAAGCTACCCCTCAAGAATTGAATCGACTACTATTACGATTACAAAAATCCCTTGAATATTTGGTGAACCAACCAGAATTAGACACACAGACAAGAACCAATCAACTTCAGCAGTTATTAACCGATGTGATGCTGCTCAAAAATCTCTTATCACCCCCTTTGGGAGGAAGAGGAAGGTAACACCGTTGTGAGGGCGGGGCTTTAAACCCTTAATTTTTCGGTAATATTTCTTTAACTTTTAAAGATAATCTAAATTTTCTCAGATCACAGCCATTTTTAACAATTTGTGCTATCGTGTTCCACAGTTGGTTTAGTTTTTTTAATTTAGCTTTTGTATAGTTAGAGGATAATATTATGGTTCAAGCTAAAGAAAATAACAAAAGTGAGGTTGCTGCTGTTCCTTTCTCTGTTGCTAATACAGGGGTCGCAGCAACCGAAATGCGTCCTTGGGGTTCCTTTACTACCCTAGAAGAAGGGCCTGGCTATAAGATTAAACGTATTGAAGTTAATCCGGGTCATCGTCTCAGTTTACAAATGCACCACCACCGCAGCGAACACTGGATTGTTGTTTCTGGAACTGCTAAAGTGACTTGTGGGGACGAAGAGAAAATTTTGGGAGCTAATCAATCTACTTATGTTCCTCAGTGTACCTCCCATCGTCTGGAAAATCCAGGGGTGATTAAACTTATCCTGATTGAAGTTCAAAATGGTGAGTATTTAGGAGAAGACGATATTATTCGTTTCCAGGATGATTATTCCCGTCATAAGTAGTTAAATTTTGCTGTTATTAGTCATACTCAATCCTTAAATTATTTGCCTAATTCGCTAGAATGAATTAGGCAGATTTTTTATTGCTAATCATTGTTTAAATCCGTTAAACTTTTAATTATAATAGTTTGCTTTTCTGGAAATTCTGCTACTAATTTTAACGTTCCTCCTAAACGTTCAATATAGTTAGCTAGAGTAGAAAGTAATAAATCAGTTTCTTTTTCTAACTTAGAGATATTATCTTCTTCTAAAACTAAATTTTTAGCTATTTCTGTTTGAGTTAAATTATAAGCTTTTCTCAATTCTCTCAAAATCATTTCTTCAGCAATTAAGTGATCAGCTTCTCCTTGGATTTCAGCTTGTTCTTGCGGTGTAAAATTTGACATCATTTCTGCTAAAGTTTTAGTCATTTTTTGGCTTCCCTCTTATGAGATATTATCTAAATGTTGTTGATACCTAGAATCAGCTTTTTCAATTAGTTTTTTGTAAAAGTGTTTCTCTTTAATTCCAGATTTATCACCTCCTACTAATAACATAGCATTTCTTTGCGGATCAAAAATAAAGGCAATTCTCCAAACACCATTATTAACCTCAAACCTAAGTTCTTTCATGTTTTTATATTTAGAACCTTTTAGAGTATCTACATGAGGTCTTCCTAATTCTGCCCCAAATTGTTCTAATACCTTTAGTTTAGCTAACATTCGTTTTTGGACACTTTTCGGAAAGTTAAGAAATTCTATGGCAAACTCATCATGAAATAAAACTGACCAACTCATCATACAATTAATACTTGATAGATTATGATACCCAAATTATGATCGAACTGACACCAGCAGCTATCAAAGAAATAAAACGAATGCAAAATAGTCGTCAACAACCTGATAGTTACTTTCGTTTAGGGGTTAAACCAGGGGGTTGTGATGGACTATACTATACTTTTGACTTATGTGATACAAAAGAAAAGAGCGATCGCCTTCACACCCTAGAAGACATATCCCTACTCATCGATGAACAAAGTTTAAACTATCTATCAGACTTACGCTTAGACTACGCAGAAGACTTAATGGGAGGAGGGTTTCGCTTCCATAACCCCCTAATTACTACCTCTTGTCGTTGCGGTTTATCCTTTACTATTAAGGAAACTTAAAGCCTGTGGGCATTCGCATTGACAGAGCTTAGTATATATTGGTATAATGAGAATTTGTCAGCGATTTTATTAAATCTCAAATTCTGACAGTCTTGTTATATGTGAAATTATGCCAACTATTCAACAACTAATTAGGAGTGAACGCTCCAAAGCTAAAAAGAAAACAAAATCACCTGCCCTGAAGCAGTGTCCCCAGCGTCGCGGTGTCTGCACTAGAGTATATACCACCACCCCCAAAAAACCCAACTCCGCCCTCAGAAAAGTAGCGCGGGTTCGTTTAACATCAGGGTTTGAAGTCACCGCTTATATCCCTGGTATTGGTCATAACCTGCAAGAACACTCTGTGGTGTTAATTCGCGGAGGACGGGTAAAAGATTTACCTGGAGTGCGTTATCATATTATTCGGGGAACTTTAGACGCTCAAGGGGTAAAAGACCGTAAACAAGGACGTTCCAAATATGGAACCAAACGGCCTAAAGAGTAAAATAAGCAAGCTTTAATCAGCCACATTGAACCTTGAAAATGACAAACAACTTTGGGGTTGTTTGATAAAGAAAATTGTAATGTCAACTTAGTTCAAAGGAACAAACCACTATGTCTCGCCGAGGAAACATCAAAAGAAAGCCCGTTCCCCCCGATCCAATTTATAATAGTTGTTTATTAAACATGACCATCCGTCGAGTCATGAAAAGCGGAAAAAAATCCCTGGCGGCAGGTATCGTTTATGATGCGATGAATATCATCAAAGAGAGAACTGGAGAGGAACCCTTAGACGTATTTGAAAAAGCCATTAAAAACCTAACCCCCTTAGTAGAAGTTAAAGCAAGACGGGTGGGAGGAGCAACTTATCAAGTCCCCATGGAAGTCCGTCCCGCAAGAGGAACCACCTTGGCATTACGCTGGTTAATTCGCTATTCTCGCATCAGAGGTGGCCGCACCATGGCCAGTAAACTCGCCAACGAAATCATGGACGCAGCCAATGAAACCGGAGCAGCCATGAAAAAACGGGATGAAACCCACCGTATGGCAGACGCAAACAAAGCCTTTGCTCACTACCGCTACTAAATCTTACAAATAACCCCCAGATTCTTACTCGTCTAAGGTAAATTTTTCCGAAGAAAAGTATAGAATTGTAAATAGTGTAAACTTATAAACGGCCTTAAGGCAGAAAAATAGCCAGGCAAAGGATAAGGAGGTAGCTGTGGCACGGAATATCCCCCTAGAGAGGGTGCGAAACATAGGCATTGCTGCCCACATTGATGCGGGCAAAACAACGACCACAGAACGCATTCTCTTCTACACCGGAATCGCATACAAACTCGGTGAAGTCCACGAAGGGACTGCTACGATGGATTGGATGGCCCAAGAACAAGAACGGGGCATCACCATTACAGCAGCAGCCATTAGTACCAATTGGCTCGATCACCGTATCAACATCATCGACACCCCAGGCCACGTAGACTTCACCATCGAAGTTGAACGGTCTATGCGTGTGTTAGACGGTGTGATAGCAGTATTTTGTTCCGTAGGAGGAGTTCAGCCCCAGTCAGAAACCGTATGGCGACAGGCTAACCGTTACGAAGTGCCTCGCATTGCCTTTGTCAATAAAATGGATCGCACCGGGGCTAACTTTTTCAAAGTTTACCAACAAATCTGCGATCGCCTCAAAGCCAATGCGGTTCCCATCCAGATTCCCATCGGTACAGAAAGCGAATTTCGTGGCATTGTCGATTTAGTGAGGATGCGGGCGAAAATCTATCAAGATGATTTAGGCAAAAACATCGAAGATACAGAAATTCCGTCCGAATATTTAGAACAGGCACAAGAATACCGTGCCAAACTCATCGAAGCCGTAGCAGAAATCGATGAAACCCTCTTAGAGAAATATCTCGAAGGGGAAGAACTCAGCGAAGAAGAAATTAAACAGGGATTAAGAAAAGGAACCTTAGATAAAACCATTATCCCCATGTTGTGCGGTTCTGCCTTTAAAAATAAAGGGGTGCAACTGCTACTAGACGCAGTGGTGGACTATTTGCCCTCTCCCCTAGATGTTCCCCCCATCACCGGGTTACTAAAAGACGGTACAGAAGACAGTCGCAAAGCCGAGGACGAGGAGCCATTTTCTGCCTTAGCCTTTAAAATTGCTTCTGATCCCTATGGTCGTTTAACCTTTATGCGGGTGTATTCAGGGGTCTTAGAAAAAGGCAACTATGTTTACAACGCCACCAAAGAACAAAAAGAACGGATTTCTCGCTTAATTGTCCTTAAATCCAACGATCGCATCGAAGTAGACGAACTCAGAGCGGGAGACTTAGGGGCGGCCATTGGCTTAAGGAACACCATTACAGGGGATACCTTGTGCGACGAAAAACATCCCATTCTCCTAGAATCCTTGTATATCCCAGAACCCGTCATTTCCGTCGCCGTAGAACCCAAAACCAAGCAAGACATGGAAAAACTCTCCAAAGCCTTGCAAGCCTTATCGGACGAAGACCCCACCTTCAAAGTCAGCGTTGATCCCGAAACCAACCAAACCGTGATTGCAGGGATGGGGGAACTCCATCTAGAAATCTTGGTGGATCGAATGTTGCGAGAATATAAAGTCGAAGCAACCGTCGGTACGCCCCAAGTAGCCTACCGTGAGACCATCCGTAAATCCAGCGAAGCAGAAGGCAAATATATTCGTCAAAGTGGTGGGAAAGGGCAATATGGTCATGTGGTGGTCGAACTAGAACCCGCCGAAGCAGGAAGTGGCTTTGAATTCGTCTCCAAAATTGTTGGAGGAGCCATTCCTAGAGAATTTATTCCTCCAGCGGAACAAGGAATGAAAGAAGCCTGTGACTCAGGCATTATTGCCGGTTATCCCCTGATTGATGTTAAAGTCACCTTAGTGGATGGGTCTTTCCACGACGTTGACTCTTCGGAAATGGCCTTTAAAATAGCCGGCTCGATGGCCATTCGTAACGCGGTTAAAAAAGCCTCTCCCGTTCTCCTCGAACCCATGATGCAAGTCGAAGTGGAAGTTCCAGAAGATTTCTTAGGGGATGTGATCGGGGATCTCAACGCCCGTCGCGGTAATATCGAGGGGATGAACACAGAGGACGGACTTGCCAAAATTTCTGCTAACGTCCCACTAGCAGAAATGTTTGGTTATGCGACCGATATTCGGTCAAAAACCCAAGGACGGGGGATTTTCTCGATGGAATTTAGCCATTATGCAGAAGTCCCTCAAAACGTCGCCGAAGCGATTGTCCTAAAAAATACAGGGAACGCCTACATCTACGACAGTGAATGATTAATTATTTAGGAATCAGTGCATAGTCCGTCATCGATAGTGGATAATAGACTATGGATCACTGGTGAGTAAAAAAACATCACTGCTTAGAATAAAGAAGACAAAAAAAGGAACAGTTAATTCATGGCACGCGAAAAATTTGAACGGACTAAACCTCACGTTAACATCGGTACCGTCGGTCACGTTGACCACGGGAAAACAACCCTAACCGCCGCTATCACCATGACATTAGCGGCGGCAGGTAAAGCAAAAGCCCGTAACTATGAAGATATTGATGCAGCCCCAGAAGAAAAAGCACGGGGTATCACTATCAACACGGCTCACGTAGAATACGAAACCGATAACCGTCACTATGCTCACGTTGACTGTCCAGGTCACGCTGACTATGTAAAAAATATGATCACCGGAGCGGCACAGATGGACGGAGGCATTTTAGTGGTATCCGCAGCCGACGGACCCATGCCCCAAACCCGTGAACATATTCTCTTGGCGAAACAGGTTGGGGTTCCTAACCTTGTTGTTTTCTTGAACAAAAAAGACCAAGTGGATGATGATGAACTGCTGGAACTCGTAGAACTCGAAGTCCGTGAACTTCTCAGTGAATATGATTTTGATGGGGATAATATTCCCATCGTTGCAGGATCGGCGTTGATGGCAGTGGAAGCCCTGAAAGAAAATCCTAACATCGGTCGCGGAGAAAACGAGTGGACTGACAAAATCCTAGAACTGATGGAGAATGTTGATTCCTATATTAAAGAACCCGAACGGGAAATCGACAAACCTTTCTTAATGGCAGTAGAAGACGTATTCTCTATCTCTGGTCGGGGAACCGTTGCCACTGGACGGATCGAACGGGGTAAGGTTAAAGTGGGTGAAACCATCGAGATCGTCGGCATCAGAGACACCCAAACCACCACTGTTACTGGGGTAGAAATGTTCCAGAAAACCCTAGATGAAGGGATGGCAGGGGATAACGTTGGGTTACTCCTACGGGGGGTTAAAAAAGACGACATTGAACGGGGGATGGTAATTGCCAAACCTGGTTCAATTACCCCTCATACCCAGTTTGAAGGTGAGGTTTATGTTTTAACCAAAGAAGAAGGAGGCCGTCACACACCTTTCTTCAAGAACTATCGCCCTCAGTTCTATGTACGAACCACCGATGTAACTGGAACCATTCAAGACTACACAGCAGATGATGGTAGTGCAGTAGAAATGGTAATGCCCGGCGATCGCATTAAAATGACTGTAGAGTTAATCAACCCCATTGCGATCGAACAAGGAATGCGTTTTGCGATCCGTGAAGGTGGCCGTACCATCGGTGCGGGTGTTGTTTCTAAAATTCTTAAGTAGGACAACCAAACAATGAATAAGTGACCAGTTAAGGGACATTTAACTGGTCACTTAATTTTCCCTAAACTTTTCTTGCTGTAAATTACTGAACCTTGACAATTAAACATTATGGCTACTTTAGCACAACAAAAAATCCGCATCCGTTTAAAAGCTTTTGACCGTCGTTTATTAGATACTTCCTGTGAGAAAATTGTCGATACGGCTAACCGTACCGACGCAACCGCCATTGGTCCGATACCTCTCCCGACGAAACGCCGTATCTATTGTGTGCTGCGATCGCCCCACGTTGATAAAGACTCAAGGGAACACTTTGAAACGAGAACCCATAGACGTATTATTGATATTTATCAGCCTTCTTCTAAAACCATTGATGCGCTGATGAAACTCGATCTTCCCGCAGGTGTGGAAATTGAAGTGAAACTTTGACGCTCTCCCGTTTTCTAAACGGGAGATTCATAACGAATCCCTGTCGGGATGGTTATTTGCTTGATTGAACAAAATAGTTTCGCGCAGTCCCCATCTAAATCAAAGATTTTAGATGGGGACTGCGCGAAACCAGCAAATAAAGGCGAAGCATCCTTATAAATCTCGTAAGATTAGTTGCATTCTCTCTAAAATGTCAGCCGTTAAAGACTGACGACGGAACTTAGTGACTAAGACTAAATGAT
>JASJDD010000139.1 GCA_030065735.1 Crocosphaera sp. | reverse complement strand
TTATTGTCAAGTATCGTTGCTTAATGCAAATAGAAATGAATTGGAAACAGAATCAAGGTAAAATGTTGATTATGTGACTAATTCATTTCTAATTCAAGTATGCAGCAACTTGAAAATCAAACAAAATCAAATCGAGACAAAATTGATTCTGTCACAAAAACAAGTCAAGACTTATCCCAAGCCATCGATTTAGCGGTCTCGCGAAGCGAGTGCCTTCGGCAGCGCAATTTTAAGACATAAAAAATCAGCCAGAATATCTCTAGCTAGATTTCTCTCTAAATTATATAATTTTCCTGTAAAAATAGAGGATTTAAAATTATGGAAATAGAAACTTTATTTTGCAAACTCGATGATTTTTGCCAAGCGTTTGCTCCAATTTTTGAGTCTTATCTTCTCTCTAACAAGATTGTAAAAACGGTTAATGATCAACTTAAAAATATTTCCCAAATTTCTCATTCAAGACATAGAAGTGTTGTTAATTTTATGGTTAATATAATTGCTGGTTTAATCGCTTATACACATCAAGAGAAAAAGCCATCTCTTAATCTATTTGATGATGAATATTCTTTACTTCCTAGTAATTTAATTCCTTCTGAAAGTTTCCTATTTTGAAATAATCACTTAATCAAATAGATTGGTTTTAGCCAGTATTTTTTAATACTAACTGGCTGGAATTGCTATGTTTGTTTTTCTTAAGATGCTCCTTTGTTTTTTAGGAATTTATTGCTTTTGCTTACATCGAACTCAGGTCATCAAGTACCATCCCAGACTTAGGTTTTTCTGCTTGTTCTAACGCTTTCTCTATTACCTCTAAAAATTCCTCCATATTCTGTTTTAAGTCATCAGCAGAAAGACGCGATCGCTTCCGTCCATTGTTATCTTCATTACCATAGTTAGCACCAGTATCAATCGCAGGTTTTCCACCATCATAGTTGGCCCCAGTATCAATACCACTTTTTCCCCCATCAGAGGATGCTGTTTCTTCTGTAATAATCCAAATTCCTTTTTCTTGATCCATGTCATCTGCCGAATTATTCGTTTGACTTTACATCCCACGTTTTTCTCAGCTAATTGTGCCAAGGCTGTCCTTTATTCCCATTTCATGAAATAAAGATCATCGAGCTTGCACTCAAAAAACTTCGCTAGTTTGCCAGTGCTAAGACTATCGAGCCTTTTTAGTCTGCCCCTAATTAAACTTCTGATTGTCGATTGGGCCACACCACTCTGCTGTGACAGTTCTGGAATACTTAAGTCTTTTTCAGCCATTAACGCTTCTATGTTGCTATAAAAATAAAGCTTCTCGTTCTTCTGATATTCTGCCTTCTTTATCGCTGTTGCTGTCATCTTGTTTTCTTCACTATATGCTTCAATAACTATCAGTTTAGGACAGCCAGGGTGTGAAGCCAAAAAGCATCTATGATGGCGATACTTTGAGGTTGATCTGTTCTAATGAAGAAATCAAGGTTAGATTTGCTTGTATTGATGCTCCGGAGCTAAAAATGCCCAACGGAATCGCTAGTCGTGACCATCTACGTTCTCTCTTGGCTAACTCAGGTAATCAAGTTAAGGTTAACGCTATTACTACTGATAGATATAAACGTACTATTGCTGAATTATACACACCAGCAGGGGAATTAGTGCAGCAGAGACAAGTTCAAGATGGGATGGTGTGGGGGTATGAGAAATATAAGTCAGATTGTCCCAGTTGGAATGCGATCGCAAACGCTCAACAACAAGCACAGGCAGCTAACAGGGGACTATGGGTAGGGAATCCGATACCACCGTGGGAGTGGCGAATAAGTAATTAACGGCAAAGATTAATCGAGAAAAAATCACTCTGCTTCTACATAGCCAAATACAGCATACTCCATTGCTTGACGATAATTTTTTAGTCCTACTCCTAGTAATTCCTCTAATTTTTCCACTTCTTTAATGGTTAAATCTCCCCTTTCCATTGCATAGTGCATTTGCCCTAGTATAATTAACTTAGACTCAAGGGGCATTTGATGTTTGAGTCCTTCGCTAATAGTATATTCAAAGTTTAGCTAAAACTTCAGCTATAAAGATTTCAGAAAGGCTAGTGTTATGATTTTGATGAATTAAAACAAAACCTCCTGTATTTCTATCAAAATAATGACGTTCATATTCAACTAGGGCATTTTCGTAAATTTCTTTACTTTGTTGAATATAATTATTGTTCATTATTTTTCTGGTATTTTTCCTACTAATATTATAAGCATAAGTGTTCAAATCTCTCAATTAAGTCTCAACATTTATGTTTTATTTTCCAATAAACAATTAAGTGATTTACTTAACCGACCTATCTCCATGATACAAACTTGCTTAAGAAGATAAAATGATGATTGATTTACCTTCTCAACCCGGTACTTATTGTTTAGTTTTCCACTGTTCAACTTCATCACCAGTGACCATAGGAAAACTAGGAACTTATCAAATCAAACCTGGTTATTATTGTTACATTGGTAGTGCCTTTGGACCGGGAGGACTCAAATCTAGAATCAACAGACATCTACAAATTAATAAACGTCATCATTGGCATCTTGATTATCTTAGACCTCATTTAACGCCCGTTGAAGTTGACTATTCAACTGATACAATTAAACGAGAATGTCAATGGGCTGAATTATTACTGGAAGATGAACAGTCAAGTATTCCTATTAAGAAATTTGGTTCATCAGATTGTAATTGCCCTGCTCATTTATTTCATTATAAACTGAAACCTCAAATAAAGACATTTCTTGAGCGATGTGCTACAGTTATCTTATAAGAGTAAGGCTTTAAACTATTAAGAGAAAAAGGTCTCAAAAATAAATGCTAAATAATTCAGATTTAATTTTAGTTGCAGGTGCTACGGGTGGTGTAGGCCAATTGATCGTAGCTAAATTATTAGAAAAAAATCTTTCTGTGCGTGCTTTAACGAGAAATAAAAGCAAAGCTGAAAAGATGTTTGATGATAAAGTTGATATTGTTGTTGGGGATCTTCGTCAATCTGATACGCTGATGACAGCTATAGAAAATGTCAACTATATTATCTGTTGTACTGGTACCACTGCTTTTCCTTCTCAAAGGTGGGATTTTGTTAACTTTTTTGAGGCTAAAAATAGTCCTCAAATAGTGGATGGAGAAGGTGTAAAAAACTTGATTTTAGCTGCTCCATCTAGTCTCAAAAGATTTGTTTTCATCTCTTCTTGTGGGGTGTTGAGAAAAGATAATTTCCCTTTTAATATCCTTAATGCTTTTGGGGTACTTGACGCTAAACTTGATGCAGAAAATTGTCTTAAAAAATCGGGATTACCTTATACAATTATACGACCAGGACGATTGATTGATGGGCCATACACTTCTTATGATCTTAATACTTTACTCAAAGCAAAAACCGATGGTAAAAAAGCTGTTGTTATAGGAACTGGGGATAATCTAAATGGGGATACTAGCAGGATTGATGTGGCTAATGTTTGTATTGAATGTTTAAATTATGACGTAACAATGAATAAAGCTGTTGATATCATTAATTCAGGAGTAAGACCACCCGTTATTGATTGGGAACAACTTTTCAGTTCAATGAGGCGCGAAAGGGACTAAACATGAAAATCCCCCAGTGCGAGCGCAGATTTTGTGAGAAATCTGGGTTATACTTTCAATTATTATGATAATGTCAACACCAATTTGATAGAAAGAATCCTCCTTTAATTCACTGGGATTGTCCTAATTGTGGTTGGATTGACGATTCAGTTTAGACAAGACAACCTAATTTTTTATTATTAGTTGAATTATAATGGTAAGATATTTACTTATTGTTCATATTTGATTAATTTTATGTGGCGAATTAATGTTCGTTGTGATGGTTCTGCTTGGAAACAGTCGGGTGCTGATTTTAAAACCATGACTGAAAAGTATCAAGTGGAATTGATCGGTTCTCAAAAAATGCGTGACGAGACAAGAATTATGGCTTATAAAATGGAGGATATTAGTGAGGTTGAAACTTTTGTAGAAGATTGTCTCAAGTTTCCTGGATTTACGGCTGATTTTGAATCTTTGTAAAGAATTTAACAGTTATTAGTAGTATTTTTATTTTGGATTAAACTTCATGAACATTCAATCAATTTCTCATGAACCCATTGAAGGAACTGATACTGTGTTAACCACTGTTATTATTAATCAAGTTGCAAAGTGCAGAATGCACCGACGCTTTCCTGCTGGATTTTAAATCCAGCAGGGTCGTCGGTTAGGTTTAGACAAAATTATTACTAAAACTCCCTCTCGAACAAAAAACTTGGTTCTAGGGATGATAATTGCGAGAATCATCAATCCTAAATCGAAATTAGCCACAGCAAGAGGATTCCATCATAAAACGTTTAGTAATAGTTGACGAAGTCAATCTAGTTGAATTTGAAAGTGAAGATTACCCAGATGAAAGATTAGAGGAAGCTTTCCGTTGTTATAAATCTATTGATTTAAAAGTTCGTCCTATTTATCATTATAAGGGAGATAGAGTGAAAGCACATATTTTCTTATGTATGTTGGCTTATTATGTTGAATGGCATTTAAAACAAAAATTAGCCCCTTTATTATTTGAAGATGAAGAAATTGATGATAACTATCAGGATGTCATCAAAGCTCGTCGCAGTGATTCTGCTGTTGCTAAAGATAGAAAGAAACGCACTGAAGATAACTTACCCGTTCATAGCTTCCGTACTTTACTAGAAGATTTGGGAACAATTTGCTTGAATACAGTGGAGTGTACTTTAGAGAGTGGAAAATACGTTTTTGACAAGATAACCCGACCCACTCAACTACAACAAAAAGCTTTAGATTTGTTAGGTATTTCTTCTATTTGTACCCAGTAATGACCGATAGCTAATTCTGTGTATCCCTCATGCAGCATACATTATGGCATTTTGTCAAAGGGGAAGTTCAGTTACAAGGAAATGATTAAAGCGATCGCAAGACGTAATGAGATTCAGAGGTTGTTGAGGAAACTGGAAACCCTAGAGAAACAAGTTAATGCAGACAAATCTCAGAAGAAGAGAAAACCTCGTCAAAGAGCATTAACTACGTTGGTGATGGAGTTGCTGGCACAGGTGGAAAGGCTGCAAGAGGAAATGGAGTGGATTAAAAAGCAGTTTAGCCAGCAATTATCCACTGTTCAATTGTGTTGAGAAATCTCTACTAGAGAATCATCGAGAGTTCAGGGTTATCTCCGTATATCTACCGAAAGCTAGATAACTTGTTGCTCTTAACTAGGGTGGTTTTACTCAATATTGGGGTCGAAAGCCATGTTAATATCTAACTCAAATGAATGTTTTGAAAGGATTGATTGCCATGCGCTCTGATGACATCGAAGTATTAGTTATTACAGTCTTAACTTCAGTTTTTTCCTTATTTTTTACTACCTTATGGGCTTTTTAAGCCAATAGTAGCTCAAAAACTTTAAAAGGAATATTCAAGTAAATTTCTCCTTTTTTTTAGGACAATAACCAAGCTCTTTATTTAACTTTCTAATATTTGCTTATTACTACCACTACCCGCTATGTCATGTTTTTATCTGTTATTGGGAAAACTAATCACAGAAGAAGTCTCTTATCCTTAGTCAATGGAGTTAGACATTATGGGGTCCAATTCTCGCCTAGTTATCCCTAATCAGAAGATGATAATGTCGAGAATCAGTTCTTTGCTTTGTGGTCATTTCTCATAGATTAGACTTTTCTAGAATCAAGTTTAGATTCTGTTGTTTCCTAATTGTTCATGTTCATTTTTTTGTTTTGGAAATCTATTCATAGATTTCTCAGTTAACTATTATTGGAGTCATCCCTGATGGAGTTTTTGGGTACAAATCAAAATCCTTTAGAAGCAGCAGGAATATTAATTCCTGAAACCACAGATAATCCCTTAAAATTATCAGACAATAATTCACAACAGTTCAATAGTTTTGAAAACGAACAAGTAGAAGAAATAGCAGACTTATTAGCTGCTTCTAGTCAAGAAATGACCATCCCTGTAGTAGAAGAAATTACTGTTATGGGAGATATAACAGGAGATGGAGGAGTTGATTTAGATGATGCAAGACAATTATTACGTAGTTATCGTCCAGGTATCGTAGAACTGGATGATCCCAGAGATATTAATGGAGATGGTCGACTTTCTTTAAAAGATGTCAGAGATTTAGGGTTACAAGTTAGAAGAAATACCGATAAAAATGCACCTGAGCTTTTAGCTAGTTTAGTTAATGATACAGGAAGTTTAAATAATGATCAATTGACCTCAGATGCGAGTATTTCAGGAACTTTAACCGATGAAAGTTTGATGACTCGATTTTTAGCCGGGTTTAATGATACTCCTGTAGATGACTATATCAATATCTTAGGAATATTGAATGAAGATGGGACATTTTCTCTTGATGAAACCCAACTAGAAGAGATTAATAATAATAATCCTTTATTAGAAGGGGAAAATACCTTACATTTATTTACTAAAGATCAATGGAATAATATTACAACTCTTGATCTTGATTTTATTTTAGATAGTAATGCACCCAATATAGGAGTTTCTTTATTAAATGATAGAGGAATTAGTGATAGTGATAATATTACTAACGATCCCACTTTAACAGGAAACATTACCGATTTTAGTGAGATAGAAACCCTTGAATTAATAAATGATTTAAGTTCAAGTTCTATTGATATTACTAATTTAATTGAAGCTGATGGTAGCTTTACAATTAGTGAAAGTATTTTAGAACAAATTAATAACAATTCTCCATTATTAGATGAAGTGAATTCTTTCTCTTTTATAGGAACAGATAGTGCAGGAAATGTTAGCGATCGCATTGTATTTGATTTTACTTTAGATACGAATTCTAGTTTTCCCACAATAACAACAGATTTCAGTCAACCGATTACAGAAACAACTCTATTAACGGGAAGTATTGTTGAAGATTTATCTGGTTTAGATAGCTTAACTTATAGTTTTAGTAATATTGAAAAAATTGATATTATTGTCGATGAATTTGGCAATTTTTCTCAAGCTTTTGATTTAATAGGAGTAGAAAATGGAATTTATGATTTAATAATTGAATCATCTGATATTGCTGGAAATGGTCTAGGTTTAATAACAGCAATTGTAACAGTTGGGGATATAATTCCTCCGGAGTTAAGCATCGGATTAACTAATGATACAGGAATAAGTGACACCGATAATATTACTAACAATCCTACTTTAACAGGAACTATTACCGATTTTAGTGAGATAGAAACCCTTGAATTAATAAACAATTTAAGTCCAAGTTCTGTTGATATTACTAATTTAATTGAAGCTGATGGTAGCTTTACGATTAATGAAAGTATTTTAGAACAAATTAATAACAATTCTCTTTTATTGAATGGCAACTATTCCGTTTCTTTAGTGGGAACAGATACCGCAGGAAATGTTAGTGTTCCTCTTGAATTCAATTTTGCTTTAGATAGACAAGATCCTAGTTTAAGCATCTTTTTGATTTCGTTTCCTGGGGATGGGGCTGATTTATTAGGAGGAAGTGTTCAAGATAATCAACTGGGAGATACAGGAGTTGCTAGTTTAACCCTTCAAATTGACGAAGGAGAAATTACTGATATTCCTTTTTCAGAAGGTGAACAAATTAATGTCAATTTAAATGATTTTAATTTAACATCAGGGGAACATTTATTTACGGTTACTGCGACTGATATTGCTGGAAATAATACAACATTTAGTGAAAGTCTTTTGATTGATAATGTTTCGGCAGAATTAACCATTGGATTAACTAATGATACAGGAAGAAGTGATAATGATAATATTAGTAATGTCTTAAGAATAACAGGAACTTTAATTGATGATAATACTATTAATACCTTTGAAGCAGGATTAAATAATGGTGGAACTTTAGATGTTTTAGATACGTTACAACCCGATGGAACTTTTATCTTTGATGAAGCTAAATTACAAGAGATTGCAACAGCAAGTGGGATTGATTTAATACCAGGAGAATATACACTGAATGTCATCTTTAATGATGGTGATTTTGTCTTTGCTACCCTATTATTTTCTTTTACTTTCGACCCAATTCCTGCTTTTCCAACAGTAACAACAGATTTCAGTCAACCGATTACAGAAACAACGCTTTTAACAGGAAGTATTGTTGAAGATTTATCAGGTTTAGATACCTTAACTTATCGTTTTGATGATGGAGAAGAAATCGATATTATTATCGATCAATTTGGCAATTTTTCTCAACCCTTTGATTTAACAGGAATAGCAAATGGAATTTATGAGTTAAGAATTGATTCAATAGATATTGCTGGAAATAGTGTAAGTCTAGCAATAGAGAATATAACAGTAGGTGATATAAATATTCCTGAGTTAACTATCAGATTAGTTGAAGATACAGGAATTAGTGATAGTGATAGTATTACCCAAAATCTTTCTTTTGTTGGTACAGTAACAGATGAAAGTGAGATTACAATTTTAGACGTAACTTTAAATAATTCTTCTACAGGTGTTAGGAATACCCTCTCTATTTTAGATCAAGTACAACCCGACGGAAGCTTTACCATAGATGAAGCAATTTTACAGGAAATTAACCAAGGTCAACCTTTAACTGATGGTAACTATCTGTTATCTATTGAGGTAAGTGATTCAGCTGGAAATGCAGGAACTTTATTGAATCCTTTCTTATTTTTAGATACAGAAAATCCCAGTTTAACCATTAATACCCCTATGGATAATGGAGTCATTAATGAAGGCGATCGCTTAACAGGAAATACTGATGGAACTGGTTCCGAAATAGCAACAATTAGTTATCAATTTAATGATGGTGTAGAAATTCCGATTACTGTTGATAATGAAGGGAATTTTGCTCAAGAATTAGACCTAATAGGGTTAGGAGTGGGAGAACAGTTATTAACAGTAACTACTGTGGATATTGCAGGGAATGAAACTATCACCAATTTAACCCTTAATATTCCCACCTGTAAATTATCCGTTGCTGAACAGAAAACTTCTCTACTCTCTAACGGCGATCGCTAAAAAACTAAGGAGCGATCGCCACAAAAAATCCGTGCAGAAGTCTGTTCTGGGAGCAGGAAAGCGGTTCGCGGCGATTTTCCGCGAACCAGACTTACAAAAGAGTTCGGATTTAGCTTTTAAAATTAAATTATGAACACAGAAAAATAAATTGATTACATTAATTAAATGGCTGTTTCTGGGAACCAAAATTGTTGCCATTCCCCGTTGAGTTCAACGACTTTAAGAATAGCTAAAGCTTTACTTCCAAGAGAACTCCAACTCATTCCTTTCCGTTTTTGACGATGACCAATTACAAGATCAACGGCTTTTTCCACCCGTCCACTCCCAATAGATTTACCCGCTTTTGGACGACGTTCATAGTCGATGATTTCCGATTCATGTTTCTTAAAATAAGTCTTTAATTCTTCAAATAGTAATATTTCTGGAGAGTCTGGGTCATAAATATCTACTTCTGAAGAAATAGCTACATCAGTCTTTATTATCTTATTAATTTCTTCATTTTCTTGTTGCCACTCTACTGAAACTTGTCCAGCTTTATTAACAATAATTTGCCAAATCTTTTGATCTGATAATAGTTTTTTCCCACTGATTCTTTCTACTAACTTTTCTACCTCTTTGTAACTCAGACGATTACTATAATATCCCACTAATTCCTGTAGGAGAGGACTAATATATTCACTCCTCAATTGATAAGTTAACTGAAAATAATGACAACTCTTACCATTTATTAGATACTTCTGTAAAGGAAAGGTAATTTGACCATGAATTGTCTTAACTGTGATGGGGTGACTGCCATTACACTTTACCCCACTCTCTTTTTTTTCTCTTCTGTAAATTGTCTTTGCCCCTCTTCTAAAAGGTATCTTGTTAATTCTGGTAGCATTTCTTTTAATATTATAAATTACCTCTAATTGTCAGACAAGGTTTGGCTTCGTTTTGCGATCGCTACTATTTTCCCGTGCTCACCACCGATTGTTGCTGGATCTTTGTGGCGATCGCTCCTTAGATTTTAGCGATCGCCGTATCGTAGTGGTTGGCGGTTGCTTCGGTACCGGCGAATAAGTTACATCAAAATATGAAGATTACGGTGGCGATCGCCTTCTGAACGCGTTTGTTTATTTAAGAAAGCAGCGTTGCTTCGCGTTTGTTTCGCTTTTTTGCGCCTTCGGTCTATTGTAGCGCGTGATTACAGCTTATCTGTAAGTCTCACATCATAAAGCACGCGCTTACAATGACCTCTAGGGGCGCAAAAAGCTAGTTGGTGCGCTCGGCTAACTGGTTATGTCCGATATCTCCTGATTCATAGCCACTCTTCTCTCTAAAATGAATTAGTCACATAATCAACATTTTACCTTGATTCTGTTTCCAATTCATTTCTATTTGCATTAAGCAACGATACTTGACAATAAAAAAATGCTGAAAATTCGTGTAATTCTCTCACTGACTGCATTATAAGCGATTATCTTATATCGAACTCAGGTTTCCAGGTTCCACCATAGACGTAGTGGGGATTATTATCACGAACTTGTTGCCAACATTTTGGACACATAAACCACCATTGCTGGGAGGAATCAATTTGCACTCGGTATAGTAATTTCGAGGAGATATGGCAGCGATCGCATTCTTTTTGTCTTATCCGTCCCATAGCTGATAAAGCATACCCTAATTTTAGAATATTGAGAGAGATTAATTTTAATCAAGAAGAACAAGAAATCCTCACTTCCTATAATAATTATGAATGGTATTCAGTGGCAACCTCTGAAAGAATTGCCGAATTAAAATCTTATGCCGAAGCAACCTCAAATCAAAAAAAAACAGTTATTTTACAGTTATCTTCTTTTGATTTAGAAGCAATTCAAGCGCAAGCAAAAGAGAAAGGGATCTCTGATCAAACCTTAATCTCTAATATTTTACATGAATATGTAATGGGTCGTTTAGTTGACAGTTAAAGTAACGAATCCATTAAATTCATCAAGTGAACAAGATCATTATCTAATTCTTGTGTAACTGATTGGTGAGTTAAATGGTGTTCTAAAATGCCTTTAAGAGAGATTAATTTTAAGCTATTTTCTGCTAGAGTATTGGCGATCGCATCTACTGCCCCTAAATAACCAATGGCCCCTAAATCCATTAACGCCGAGCGACGCACCTGTAATGTTGTTTCTTGCAATGCTTTAACCAAGATTTCCCCATACATAGGATTCTCAGTCAACTGGTATAATGCTCTGGCTGCTGCAAATTGTACTTTCGGTACAAAATGCTCTAAAAACGGCTCAATCAAAGAAATGGCGTTTTTTGCCTGTAACGTCCCTAACGCCTCTAAAATCGCCTCATAAGGCTCACTGAGATGGGGTTTTCCTTCTATCTGTTGCGCTGCTGCCACACCTCCATTTAACAAGGAAATCAACCCTGGAATGGCTCGCTCATCCCTTAACATTTCCAAAGACTGGGCTGCAGACTCCCTTACATAATAATCACTGCAATTTAACGCTTCTATTAACGCCGGAACCACCGAAACGTCTCCTAATTTTCCTAACGCTTTAGCTGCGTTGCGTCGTAGGGGATAACCCCCATCAGGAGAGCGATCGCTTTCATCTTCTAATGCTTTTAATAACGCTTTGATGGCAATCGGTTCATTCACCCGAAACCGCCCGATCCACCAAGCTGCATAATACCGGGCGCTGGGGTCGTCTGTTTGCTGTAAATTGGATAAAGCTTGTTCAATGGTATAGGCGGGATCATCGGTAGATCCTTGATCTACCGATGATCCGACAACTCTATCATCCTGAGAATAATTCACCATTACAGAGTTTATGATTCACTGGCTGGTGAAATATTGACGATGGTGCCACCCATACGGGTAATGCGCTGCATTTCTTCGTTCATGCGGGCATAAGGCACTTTAATAAAAAGGCTACCACTACGACGAACAGGATAACTATTTTTATCGTTGGTTTCATTTTGACGAAGGCCAGTCACTTCATAAACGAAGACACGACTAGCAGAAGAGTTATTGGCTGCGCCAATTAATGCTGATTGACCTAACATGACAAAGAATTTCCTATAACGATTATTGACTCATTTTGGATCAAGTTATAGCACAAGCAAGTGACTAAAAAACTGCTTAATTTCTAGTCAGCAGGAGTAATAGTCGCTACTTTACCACCAGAACGGCTAATGCGTTGTAGGGTTGCTGATAATTCTTTGTAAGGAACGATCAACGCTCTGCTACTACGACGAACACTGGGATAGTTTTTCGCCCCTCTTGCGCCAATACCGGAAATTTCCACTCGATAGGTTCTGTTGTCCTCATTACCAAAGGCCAGAGTACCACCAAACACTTGTTGATTGGGGGTTGCATTGTCTTTAGAGGGACGATAGGCCCAACCGTCGTTGGCACCAGAAGGACCAACCACGGCCGAGGCGGAATTTTGTCCTAATTCGGTGGCTAAACGAACGCTACTTCGTTCTAATTGAGAGCGATCGCTATTGGCGTAACCGCGATAGAGACGGAACATCCGTGTAAACCCAACGGTTTTTTGTCCGATTTGATTATTAAATCCTCGATAATAAGGAACGATATTTTCCCCAAAGTTTTCTTGATATTCTGCTGAGTCGATATAAGAATCGATGTCAGCGTCAAATCCTTGGGTTTGATAAAGATCGAGGTGATAGGCAAACTCAGCTTCGTCGTAGGGAGCGCGTCCTAAGAGATGCTTATAATTGAGTTCGATGGTGCGAGTTTGGAAGTTGTTGTAGAAAAACTTTTCTTTATAGAGTTCTGATTTAGCGACAGAACGGACAAACTCTCTGACACTGATAGAACCGTTACACAATAATGATTCTGCACTCTTGAGACGTTGGGACTTCATGATGTAGTCGTTGCCAAAAATTTGGCGATAGACTGCACGGATAACCGTTTGAGCATCTTCTTCCCTCCAGTCGGGGCGAAGTTCTACTGGAGATGTTTCTTCAAAAGCGGATGTACCGAGACGAGAGGCAGCTGTTGTCACTGGCATTTGTAGTTCTCCTTTCTCTGATTTCCCATTGATATTGATACAGAGACATTTTGAGGGTATCCTACCCTCCCTAATAGATTTATTTAATTGAGTTTATTGCTAACGATGGTCTTAGATACAACAAGACCTGGAGAAACAGAGGATTGCTAACTGCTTAAGCCAACAACCTCCCGCTTTTCCAGGTCATTAGCACTTTCTAGATGACTAGCTTAGTGCGTTGATTGCGTAATCGATGTAGGAGTTAGCTTCAACAGCAGGGTCTCCACTTAAACCGTGGTTAGCTTTAATGTACTTGAGAGCTTCAATGTACCAGCTAGGGGATAAGTCGAAGGTACGGTTGATTTCGTCGATACCAGCGATGAGGTACTCGTCCATAGGACCAGTTCCACCTGCTACTAAGCAGTAGGTAACCATGCGGAGGTAGTAACCGATGTCACGAGCGCATTTGTCTTTACCACGTTGGTCAGCAGCGAAGTTAGGCCCTTGCATTTGGGTGGTGTAGGGGTACTTCTGATAAACTGCGTTAGCAGCACCACTGATTAAGGAGCTTGAATTGCTGGTTAATGATTTTGCTGCTTCTAAGCTGGCAGAAGCTTGACGAAAACGTCCAAAAGCGGTTTGGATTTCGGTGCTGCTTAGGAAACGTCCTTGGGAATCAGCAGCGGCGACGGCTTCAGTCAAAGGGGTTTTCATTGTTTTTGTATCTCCCGATTATTTTGCTAAGTTTTCCTAGAATACGGTGTTGAAATCGTGTACGAAATTGCTCATTGACCATTTAAAGGTTTTTCTTAAGCAACAGCCTTAGCAGCTTTATCAAAGTATCCACCGATTTCAGATGCGATAGCACTACAATCTCCTTGGGTGATATTAGCGCGATCATTCACGATTGCAAGGGCTGCTTCTTTCATTTTTTCCACGCCGTTGGCAACGGAAGCACCAGGAACACCTAAGGCAACATAGGTTTCACGAAGGCCATTTAAGCAACGATCTTCGAGTACACTACCGTCTCCACTGAAGGTAGCGTAGGTGACATAGCGTAAGATGATTTCCATGTCCCGTAAACAAGCAGCCATACGACGGCTGGTGTAAGCATTTCCACCGGGTTTGATTAATTGGGGTTGCTCCGCGAATAAAGCACGAGCAGCGTTCGCAACGATGGTAGAGGCGTTGCTGGTGATGCGGTTAACAGAATCCATGCGCTTGTTGCTTTCAGCTACCATGGCACTCAGAGCGTCAAGCTGGGAAGTGGATAGGAACTCACCACGGGCATCAGCTTGAGAAACAACTCTGGTAAATGCGTCATACATTGAATTAATCTCCTACTTGACTTAATCGGTTGAGTTGGGTAGAACTAAGGATTTCCATCAGGTTGGGTGATGCTGTGCATACAGGCCACAATCTCTGTGGTTTCCTAAGTCTTGTACATAAAGTTCTCTTAAGAAACTTGAGAAACGTTGATGGTTATCCCAAAATTATCAGAGATTTTCAAGATGACCTTCATCTCTACTTGTCTCCCCTTCAAGTTAATTTTATACAATGCCTTTGTGTCATTATTTATTACATATTATTAAAAAAAATGCGGTTTTTCTGTAAAGTAATGTTAAGTCGCTGTCTTCAAACCTTTATATTGCTGAACGAGAGGGGGATCATGTTCTTTGTGATGTTGGTCTTATTTTTTTTTGTCGTCAATTGGACTGCTTCCTATGTTATGGCAATTATCCCTATTCATTTATTGACCTATGTAGGCTCTTTTTTGCAATTTATTCTTTTAATTATTGTTTTACTATTGTTTAGTTGGTTTTTTGGTGATTGAAGGAGGCAGGAGTTGAAAGGCAGTAGGCTCCAGGAGGCTCCAGGAGGCAGAGGAAGGGGAGAGGCTCCAGGGAGAAGAAGCGCGACCATTCTTCCCCTGCTACCTCTGCACAAGAAAGCACCCTCTGCTCCCGGAAAACAGATCACCAACTATTTTTGAGCGCACCCCTCATTTTTGACGAAAGCCAGATGAACGATCGCATCCCCTTGGTTAACCAAAGGATTTTGTACTCGACCAATTACCACGCCCTGAGCAGGAGAACGAATTTTTGCTTTAGTTTCTCCAAATGCGTCGGTAATCAAACCTAAAAGCTGTTTTTTCTCGATTGTATCCCCTAAGTTCACATCTAAATGCAGTAATCCACTACGAGAAGCCCTAATCCATTTCGTCTTCTCTATTTCTAGGGAAGACAATGGCATCTCTTCAGTCAGAGGATGGGCATACATTTCTAATAACTCCATCACTTGTAAAATACCTCTGACCCCAATCTCAATCCCTTGTGCATCAAAACGACAAGCTTCTCCTGCTTCATATAACAACACAGGAATACCCTGTTTACTGGCTGCTTGACGCAGGGAACCGTCACGGGTAGTAGCATGAATCATCAAAGGTGCGCTGAAAGCTTGAGCGCAACGATATGTCTCTCTATCGAGTAAATTTGCGCGAATCTGAGGTAAATTAATCCTTGGTTGGGCGGCGGTATGTAAATCAATGCCGTGGGTACTATGATTAACAATTTCTGTCATAAATAAATGGGCTAAACGGGAAGCCAAAGATCCTTGGGGGGAACCCGGAAAGGAACGGTTTAAGTCACGGCGATCGGGCAAATAACGAGATTGTTCAATAAAACCAAAAACATTAACCACTGGAACGGCAATAATGGAACCATATAAATATTTGGCCTGTATTTTTCCTAAAATTTGCCGAATAATCTCCACGCCATTGATTTCATCCCCATGAATAGCAGCACTTAACCACAGTCTTGGCCCAGTAAATTGACCATTGATCACTACCACAGGTAAAGAAATAGTGGTGCTGGTAGGGAGTTGAGCAACAGGAATTTCTAAGCGTTGTTTTTGGCCAGGGGCGATCGCGACTCCACCGATTTCTAAAGTTTGGTCGGTCATATTATACCAAATCCGGTTGTCAAACCCATCTTATCTTCTAGAAGAGGCAGGAGGCTTCTAGGCAGGAGGGTTTTCAATTGTTAACCGCTCAAGTTTTAAAGGGGGGTATCTAAAGCGGATTTGCTATTACCAATTTATGAACTACCTACGGATTCCGCTACGCTTCATCCGAGGTTTCTGTCGCTTCATCTCCCAAACTTTAGCAAACCCTCCACAGTTTTTATCTGTAGGAACTTGCCCAGAGGTCTGA
>JASJDD010000138.1 GCA_030065735.1 Crocosphaera sp. | reverse complement strand
GCCCCTTTAATGGCTGCTGCATTGGTTCCTGTGGCACCGGATGTCATCAAGCGGTTGCCACCTAAAACAAGGGCATAACTCATCATTTCGATTAACTGTTGATGAGTAATGGGAACATGGCGCGAACCCAACAAAGCAATACGTTTTGAACCTGTTTGCTGTATGGCAGCGAGTTCCTGCGCCAAAGTATCTAAGGTAGGAATATCAATTGATTGACTCAAAGATTCTCTCGTAGACTGCAAATGACCGTAAGCTATTCTAGCAAAGGTTTCTCGGTCATGGCACAGATTTAATAATTTGTCTTAATTTATTGAAGGGAAAATCCTCAGTTAACTCTTAATACAAACTCATAACAGTTATGAATATTCTTCATTCTTAATTTGTCCCACCTCTGCTTCGAGTCCCCCAATACCTTATTGTTCAATCCAATGTTTCGCCCGTTGGACAGCCCTTGCCCAAGTGAGAAAGTTCTCTTGCACAGCAGGGGCATTGTTTCCAGGCTCAAAGATGCGCTCAATTTGACGACGGGCGATCAAATCATCATAATTATCCCAATAACCGACGGTTAACCCGGCTCCAAAAGCTGCCCCTTGGGCCGTTGCATCTAATACCATCGGACGTTCGATAGGAATCCCCAAAGCATCTGCTTGAAACTGCATTAAAAAGTTATTTTGAGAAGCCCCGCCATCTACTTTCAACCGCGCTACGGATAAATCTGAATCTTTATTGATGGCTTCGACGACTTCTTTGACTTGATAAGCAATCGCTTCTAAAACTGCCCTCACCATGTGTTCTCGCTGCACTCCCCCAGTAATACCAAGAAATAACCCTCGCGCACTCATATCCCAGTGAGGTGCGCCTAACCCACTTAAAGCAGGGACAAAATAGACTCCATTGGTATTGGGGACTTGATGACAAATAGCTTCGGTTTCGGCTGCACTGTTAATCAGTTTCAGGCCATCCCTTAACCATTGGATGCAAGCACCGGCGGTAAAAATTGCCCCTTCTAGGGCGTAATTAGCCGATTTATCCGTTGTCCAAGCAACAGTAGATAATAAACCGTTGGGAGAACGCATCACTTCATGGCCGGCTTGTACAATGAGAAAAGATCCGGTGCCATAGGTGCATTTCAGTAACCCTGGACGACTGCAACCATGAGCAAATAAAGCAGCTTGTTGATCCCCAAAAATAGCGGTAATGGGAATTTCAGCCCCTAATAAGTCACCATCCGTATGACCAAACGTCCCCATACTGGGTTTAATTTCCGGCATAATATAGGCAGGAATGTTAAATAAATCCAGTAGGGTTTCATCCCAGTTGCGACTATCGAGATTCATCAACATGGTACGAGAGGCGTTACTATGGTCGGTAGCATGGACTTTTCGGCCAGTCAGGTTCCACAATATCCAAGTATCAACGGTTCCTGCGATGACGTTATCAAAATTGGTATCGGGTTTATGTTCTTTTACCCAGTCAATTAACCAAGTGAGTTTTGTGGCGGAAAAATAGGGGTCTAAGATTAATCCTGTACGTCGTTCAATCTGTTCTACTTTACCCTGTTTTTTTAATTGACGGCACAGGGGAGAGGTGCGTCTGTCTTGCCAAACGATCGCTTTATGAAGGGGTTTTCCCGTGATTTTATCCCACAATAAACAAGTTTCCCGTTGTACGGTTAACCCGATGGCAGCGATGTCTGTGGCAGCAATATGGGTCTTTTCTAGGACTTGTTTTAGGACACTAAGGGTATCTTGCCAAATTTCTAGGGCATCGTGTTCAAGCCAACCGGGTTGGGGGTAATGTTGGGTTAATTCTTTGTAAGCTTGGCTAACGATTGATCCTTGATGATTGAATATAATAGCACGGTTGCCAGTGGTTCCTAAATCAAGAGCTAAGATATATTTTGTTCCATTCTTTGTCATTGGGGAGAACACCCTGAATTTTTTTGTTTTTGCTGTTTAGTACATATTTTAATCAAATAATTGCCACAATGATAGAGCAACGTGCCGATTACGATAATCCGTGGAAAGAAGCATTATCGCTATACTTTCAACCGTTTATGGCCTTCTTTTTCCCTGAAATTGATGCCAATATTAATTGGAGTCGAGGCTATGAATTTCTCGATAAGGAATTTCAACAGGTGGTTCGGGATGCTGAAATGGGTCTTCGAGAAGCGGATAAATTAGTTAAGGTATGGCGAGGGGATGGGGTTGAAGTTTGGGTACTAATTCACATCGAAATCCAGAGTCAGGCAACTTCTGACTTTGCTGAACGGATGTATGTCTATAATTATCGCATTTTTGATATGTATCGACGGTCTGTGGTTAGTTTAGCAGTGTTAGCGGATAACCAGTATTCTTGGCGACCGAATCAATATCACAATGAACTCTGGGGATGTGAGGTTAATTTTCTGTTTCCTACGGTTAAATTACTTGATTATCAGGGGAGAAGTGAGAGTTTAACTGAGAAGAACCCCTTTGCGGTGATTGTAGCTGCTCATTTAACCACACAGCAAACCAACCAAGATCCAGATCGACGTTATCAAGGAAAATTAAGAATCGCCAAAAGTTTGTATCAACGGGGATATAGCAGACAAGATATATTAGAGTTATTCAGATTAATTGATTGGATGATGAGTTTACCAGAGTCCATCGAAAGTGAGTTTAAACAGGAAATTAGAAATTTTGAGGAGGATTTACAAATGCCCTATGTTACCAGTTTTGAGCGATTAGCGCGTCAGGAAGGAATATCTGAAGGTATTCTCCAAAAAGGTCGTGAAGTTGTGATTGAGGTGCTAGAAGTGCGCTTTGAGGTGTTACCTTCAGATTTAATTGAAAAAATTAACCAAATTGAGGATTTAGAGTTATTGACAACGTTACATAGACAAGGAATCACTATTGGTTCACTGGATGAATTTCAAGAACTTCTTGAACGTAGCAATTAACAGTTATCAGTTACCAGTTACCACTTACCAGTTAAAAATAATAACGGAGGATTTAGAAATGCCTTATGTTACCAGTTTTGAACGCTTAGCACGCCAGGAAGGTATTCTTCAAAAAGGCCGTGAAGGTGTAATTGAAGTGTTGGAAGTTCGGTTTGAGGTGTTATCCTCAGATTTAATTGAAAAAATTAATCAAATTGAGGATTTAGAGTTATTGAAAACTTTACATAGACAAGGAATCACTATCGGTTCACTGGATGAATTTCAAGAACTTCTTGAAAGTAGCAGTTAACAGTTCAAAGGATTTCCGTTGAGGGAGTGTGGAGAGACTAAAAAACTGATAACTGATAACTGATTAGGAGATAAGTTTATGACAAATAATGAACTATTGAATCTTATAAAAAAAGCAAAATTAGAAAGATCCATAGAACTTTCCCTAAATAATAATCAAATAAGTAATATACCTCCAGAAATCGCTGAATTAGAGTTTCTTAAAATACTCTCTCTAAATAATAATCAAATAAGTAATATACCTCCAGAAATTGCTCAATTAAACTCTCTTCAAAAACTCTCTCTCGATAATAATCAAATAAGTAGTATCCCTCCAGAAATTGCTCAATTAAATTCCCTTCAAAGACTCTCGCTTTCTGATAATCAAATAAGTAATATTCCTCCAGAGATAGCTCAATTAAACTCTCTTCAAATACTCTCCCTTTCTAATAATCCATTAAATCCTGAATTAAAATCAATTTATGAACAAGGTTTAAATGAACTGAAAATGTACTTACAATCACAACAAGAAAAGGAAATTATTTTAAATGAAGTTAAGCTAATTTTTGTTGGAGAAGGGGAAGTGGGTAAAACCATTTTACTTGCTGCACTTAGGGGAGATGATTGGATTAAAAATCGTCAAACGACTCATGGGGTAGAAATTGATATTAAATCACTTATTCTTGTAGACAAAGAATCTAGTACAGAAATAACTTTTAATGGTTGGGATTTTGGTGGACAAAATATTTATCGTTATACTCATCAAATGTTTTTTACCACTCCAGCTATTTATTTAGCTGTTTGGAATCCACGTCGAGGACCAGAAAATTGTCGAGTCGATGAATGGATTAAAATGATTAAACATCGTACTTATGACGAGAAACAAGAAGATTATCAACCCCGAATTTTAGTGATTGCCACTCATGGTGGACCAAAAGAACGTTTAGATCATATTGATGAACAATTATTACGTAATGAGTTTGATGACTTAATTGTTGATTTTCATCATGTCGATAGTTATACAAAAGAAGGATTAGAAATTCTTGAAAAAAAACTGGCTAAAATAGCGACTGAAATGCCTATAATTCGTCGTTCTGTTCCTGCCAGTTGGAAAATAATTTTAGATACAATTCGTGAAAAAAGTCAAATTAATTCTTGGATTACCTATGAACAGTTTCAACAACTTTGTATTGACCAAAATATTAATTTAATCTTAGCAAAAACCTATTTAACTATTCTTAATGAGTTAGGCTATTTAATTTATTATAAACATGATCCTATTCTCAAAGATACAATAATTCTTAAACCTGAATGGTTAAGTAAAGCGATTAGTTTTGTCTTAGAAAGTAGAGAGGTAAAAAATAATTTTGGTTTAGTCACTCATGAACAACTTAGTGAGTTATGGAATGACCCTAAACGGGGTGAAGATCGTTATCCTGAACCTTTACATCCTATTTTTCGTAAACTAATGGAACGGTGTGATCTTTCTTATCAAGTAGAACTACCTGATGCTGATGCACCACCTACAAATTTAATTGCTCAGTTGGTTCCGAGTCAACGTCCTCAACATTGGGAAGATGAATGGGTTTTGAAATCAGGGGATAAAGAATTAACAGAAGTTTGTCGTATTACTGATGTTCAAACAGGACGCACAGAACAAGCAGAAGGATTAATATATCGTTTAATTGTTAGATTTCATCCTTATTCTCTGGGTCGTCAAAACTATGATAATAGTTGTCATTGGAAGACGGGAATGTTACTGGATAATGGATTTGAAGGACGTGCTTTTATTGAAGATATTGTCAAGGATTAATTGAAAAAGACGAAATTATAGAATTTAAAGAAGAAGAAATATCTAAAGTTCGTTGTCCTGTTTGTCGCAAGTTTCATAAGATTGATGATTTAATGGCAGTTAATATAATTGCAGAAGAATGGGATCAAAATCAACTTATTTCTATCCTTGAAAAACATCGTCAAGAAATGATTATAATGAATCAATCTATGAACGATTTAGATACTCAAGTCAATAATTTAAGTGCTGAAATTAAAACTTCTATGACTGTATCTAATGAAAAATTTAACTTCTTATTAAATACATTAAGAGATCCAGCAAAAGACGGCCCTAGATTATTTCATATTGAACCAATTAATAAACAATTCTTCAATCTAAAAAATTGGATAAAAGAACCATTTCGTATTACTTTATGGTGTGAACATTCACGTCTTCCATTACCAACGATTAATAATAATAATACTAGCGGAGTTTATGAAATTGAATTAACGAGAGAGTGGTTTCAACAAGCTTCCCCTATAATTCGAGTTATTTCTATAACCCTTAAACTTGCCTTACCAATGGTTATTCCTACCACAAAATTAAATACTGATGATACAGAATATAAAGCGATCGCTGAACAACTTGAATTCGGGGTTAAATCTACTGATTCTTTGCTCAAAGGAAATGATTTATTAGATAAATGGGGGACAGAAAATGATGACTGGGAATATGAACCATCTGGTTCTAATTCAGTTAAAATCATTAAAGCTAGAGGTTCTATTTTAAAACAATTACATCACCTTCTGCAACAAAAAGATCCTAGCTTTGGTGGATTAGAAAGAGTTCAAAATAAACGAGGTGATTTTCTCTGGGTTCATCCCAACTATGTACAGGAATATTAAATAGACTTTGTACCTTTTAATGTATCAATATCAAGCTAAAACCCCATGCAAAAATATATCTGCTATCCCCTCAGCCATTTCTTGTAATGCTTGAGGAGAAGCTTCCGGGGTGATAATGGTTTCTGAAGAAAACCCGGCAATAGCAAACATTCCTAAGAAAACTTGAGCAACAATTTTCGGGTTCATCCGACGATAAATCCCTTTTTCCATAGCAGTTTCAAAGAAAGCTTCTGCTACATCTGTCATTTTAATAATCACTTCTGACTGTATTTTTTCCCGTAATTCTTGATGAAATTGTGCTTCAATAAAACAGACTTTTAATAAATCATTATTTTCCTGCATTCTTAACACCCGTCGTCGCATCACTTGCGCTACAGCTTTGTAATTACCCATCTCACTTAATTCTGTTAATAAGTCCGTTAAAATTTCAACCCATCCTTGGGTTGCAACTTCGATTAAAATGGCTTTTTTATTAGGAAAATAGCGGAATAAGGTTCCTTCTGCTACCTTTGCTTTCTTTGCTAAGTCTTTGGTGGTTGTGCCATCATAGCCTTTAGCGGCAAACAGACGCAAGGCCGCTTTAAGAATGCGCGATCGCGTATCTTCTTCTTTATTAGAAGCATTAAGGGTTTCACGGACTAAAGCTGAGGGAAAACCAGACATTACCATAACTATAAGCATAACGACTCAGGCCATTTTCTCCTAAGAGGGACTCAATTTTTAGATATCTTCACAAAATGTTGTTTTTTGGTTCCCTTAACAAGAGATAATAGGAAAGTATACCACCAAGTCATTAACCATTATTTACTCATTATGACTAACGCAACCACTGAATATATGTTACCCGATAATTTTACTAGCACCGAAATCAGCCATAAAGAAGCCATAGAAACGGTCATCGATAGCTTACAACAAAATGATAGTGCAATGGTACATCATGATGATCAAGGATACCTTTGGAAGTTTCAATATGGGAGTGTGGAAACTTATGTTCAACTAACAGGAGAAACAGAAGAAGATTTATTAACGGTTTGGTCCCCAGTGTTAACCCTTCCTGCTAAAGATGAACTGGGTTTAATGCGAAAATTATTAGAGATGAATGGGGAGGAAACTCTCGAAACTCGTTTTGGGATTATGAATAATCAAATTGTTGTTTTAAGTCAGCGTACTGTTGCAGATTTATCTCCAGGAGAAATTTCTCGTGCTATTACTTTAGTGGCAACTATTGCTGATGATAATGATGAAAAATTAATCGAAACTTATGGAGGAAAAACTGTTACTAATTAGTTCTTTTTTAATCGTTTAAAATAAAGAAATGTATCAGATTAAACAAGAAACCTTATCGTTAACCACACGGGATGGAATTCGTCTCGATGCTGATATTTATCGACCCCACAGCAGCGAGTCTTTTCCTATTTTATTAATGCGACAACCTTATGGGAGAAAAATAGCCTCAACAGTAGTTTATGCTCATCCTAGTTGGTATGCTTCTCACGGGTATATTGTCGTTATTCAAGATGTTAGAGGAAGAGGTACATCTGAAGGAGAGTTTGATTTATTTGCTAATGAAATAGCAGACAGTTTTGATACAATAAATTGGGTTTCTCAGTTACCTAAAAGTACAACAAAAATAGGTATGTATGGGTTTTCTTATCAAGGAATGACCCAATTATATGCAGCTTCAACTCAACTAGAAGCATTAAAAACGATATGTCCTGCTATGATTGCTTATGATTTATATCATGACTGGGGATATGAAAATGGCGCGTTTTGTTTACAAACTAATTTAGGTTGGGCGATCCAATTAGCAGCAGAAACAGCCAGATTAAAAGGGGATAGTACCGCTTTTCATCAACTCTATGATGCTTCTCACAATTTACCTTTATCTGATCCCATTTCTGCTTACCCAAACTTGATGAAAGCATTGGCTTCTAATTCTTTCTATCATGACTGGATCAATCATCCCTATCCTGATGATTATTGGAGTAATTTATCCCCCATAACATTCATAGATAAACTAGATTTACCTATGTTACATATTGGGGGATGGTTTGACCCTTATTTACGGGGAACTATGAATTTATATAATGCCATGAAACATAGGAGTAATTATCCCCAAAACTTAATTATTGGTCCTTGGGGTCATATTCCTTGGGGGTCAAAACTAGGGAATCACAACTATACAAAATCAGCTTGTAGTTTTGTGGATCAATATCAAATTGATTGGTTTGATTATTTTCTTAAAGGTAAAGAGATTAATCATATATATTCTCAAACCGTATCATTATTTGAAATGGGAAGTAATCAATGGAACTATTCTAAAACTTGGACTAAGAAACAAGAAAAAAGTTATTATCTTTTTAGTCAAGGTTTAGCTAATATTCAAGAAGATAACGGTAAATTAATTGACATAGTTCCTGATAATAATTTTCATGATATCATCGTTCATGATCCTTGGCGACCAGTTCCATCTTTAGGAGGTCATGCTAGTATTCCATTCGGTTCATTTGACCGTTCTCAATTAGATACTCGTTTCGATATTATAACTTATACTTCTGAAAAGTTAGCGAAAAATTTATCAATTAGTGGCACACCTTTTCTTGAAATTTATTGTACAGCAGATACAAAAAGCTTTGATATTTGTGCAATTTTGTCAGAAGTCAAACCAGATGAAAAAGTTTATAATTTTAGTCAAGGTTATACTAGAATAAACTCAGATGAATTACCCATAACAATTCCTCTACAACCTACTTGCATTAAAATCAAAAAAGATAGCTGTTTAAGACTCAGTTTAAGTGGTGCTTGTTTTCCAGCTTATGCTTTGAATACAGGAACAGGAAAAACCCCCAATGAAGAACGATTAATTGATGCTAAAATTATTACTATAAAGCTCTGGAGTCAACCTGACCAATCATCAAAAATTATCTTACCTGTTAGTTGAAGATTGTAGACTCACATCTTGCATCAGAACAAAAATACTTAATGATTAGAGGCAGAAGGCAGGGGGCAGGAGGCAGAAGGGAGGAAAAAAACTTAAAAATAGGATGATTTAACTTTTAAATGCCTTATTATCTATAATTTCACTCTTCTGCTATATATTAAACCTCCTGCCTACTGCCTTTCCACTCCTGCCTCAGACAAAATTAGGATTGAGTTTGAAGGTGCAAGATGTCAGTAGAGTCCTAACCTGTTAAGATAGTAAGGTTAATTGGTAGTCGTTATGACTTGATATTCTAGCGAGAACTGATACCAAATCCGATTTAGATACCCCCTTTTAAAATTGATAGCTTTAAAGCTTGAAAACCCTTCTGCCTTCTGCCCCCTGCCTCCTGCCTCCTGCCTCTCCTAGAAGATAAGATGGGTCCCGGAATCGGATTTGGTATGAGGAATCTCCTCAAAGAAACAACCTCACTGATGTGTTTTTGCATACAATATATAAACTTCTATGTCAAGTATATGTAATACTTATTTGCACAACGTAAAAAAATGTTACATAATAGAAAAAGAAAAGAGCAAGGCAGCAAAATATGCCTTACTCACAGTTAACAATTAGTGTACAAAGATTCCAAGAGAAATCATGGTATATACAGCACCCAATTTTAACATTCAGGCTATCGATGTTAATTCTGTCACCGAGCAATTTCAAAGCCTTACTACCGATGATAAGCTAGGTTTACTTTGGGTAGCTTATACAGAAATTGGACGTTCTATTACCCCAGCGGCCCCTGGTGCAGCGCGTTTACAGTTTGCTGAAGGACTCATTAACCAGATCAAAAATATGTCCCAAGACGAGCAACTGCAAGCAATGCGGGACTTAGTTAATAAGACTAGCACCCCTATCACCCGCGCTTATGGCGTATTTACTAATAATACCAAGTTAGCCTTTTGGTATCAACTAGCGGAATTGATGGAAGCAGGAGTTGTTATTCCGGTTCCCTCTTACTATCAGTTAAGTCAAAGAGCGAACAACACCTTAGCCGCTATCCAAAGTTTAGATTTTAACCAACAAATTACCGTTTTACGCAATGCGGTTTGTGATATGGGTATTGACCCCTTAGCATAGTATTTTTTCTTAATCTCCTAACAGAAAAAGAGCAGGGTTCCTGCTCTTTTTTTATTTTTAATAATTGATTCTAAGGTTTAGCGACTTTTATATCTTTCAACAACCATCTGTTTACTCACTCGAATTAATTTGTACACCCCTTCTTGTTTAATTAAGGTATAGTCAGACTTATCTAAACCCAACTTATTGAGATATTTTTGTTCACTAATAATTAAAACAGTATCAGGACTATCTGTTTGTTGAAAATACTCTAACACTGGACCGTTATCAATATCTGCTTCTGTGACAGAATCAACTACTTCTTGAGTATAAAATACCAGAGTTGGACGCATAAAACCTAAAAAAGCAAGTCTTTCTTCTGGTTGCCTTTCTGTTTTAACAATGGTGGAAAGTTCCCTTAAAGGTAATTGTCTTTGATTATCTACAATTTTAGCAACAGGTAAACCTACCCAGGAGAAAAATGCTAGAAATCCTAATAAATTAGCGACCCATAACCAGCGACGATAATGACGGAAAAAGAGAAATACTAGACAAGAGAATGCAGCCGATGACCAAATAATTCCCCCTTTAATGGCTAAATTTGAAGCCTGTAAAAGTTCCTTAAATTGGGGCATCATGGCATCTTCGCCAATTAATTGATGACTGGAGAAACTAGCTACCCCTAAACCAATTAAAATGCCTACATTGGCAATACCACTTACTAAAAATAAGAAAGACCAAATCCCTGATGGTTCTTCTGATTTCGTTTCAACCTGTTCACTCCAAAATAAAGCAATTATAATCGCAGCAGCCGGTATCAAAGGAAGAACATAACCCGCTAATTTTGTGACGGAACTAGAGAAGAAAAGGAGAACCACTAAAAACCAACATAAACCGAATATTCCTAGATGGGTCGTTCGAGATGAATTTACCCATTTTTGTCGCTGCCAAACCCTTAATTTAGCAATCGCTAACGGCAAATAAATTGACCAAGGTAATAACCCAACCATAATCACAGGAATATAATAGTACCATGCCCCAGGATGACGACTAACGACGCTAGTAAATCGTTGTACATTATGGAGTCCAAAAAAAGTATTGATATATTCTTGTCCATGTTCTAAGGTGACTAAAATAAACCAAGGAACAGAAATTAATAAAAAACTACTAATTCCTAACAGCCAAGGAGTTTCTTTTACAACTTCAATAAATCGCCCAACATACAAGAGAAAAACAATAACCGTTAAACCGGGCAAAACCAGCGCCACTGGTCCTTTAGCTAATACCCCTAAAGCCATAAAAACCCAATAAGCAATGTACCACCATCGTGCTATTGACAGCCCAAAATAATATTTAGAACCTATTTCAGAATAGCCATATCCCAGGAAAAAAGACAACAAAGCTAAGGCAATCCCACTGGAGAGAAACATATCAGAAACTCCTGTTCTTCCCCAGGCTATCCAAAAAGGATTTAAGGCAATAATTCCGGCTCCTATCCAAGCAGAAAACCATAATTTTGTTGAGGTTTTATTGGTTTCTTTGAATCGTGAAAACCCAAAATCTTTGAGGGTATAAAAGCCCAAAATAACAACAGCGATTGCAGCTAAAGCAGAGGGAATTCTGGCTGCCCATTCGTTAATACCAAATAATTGAAAAGATAACCCTACTAACCAATAGGTTAACGGAGGTTTATCGAAACGAGTTTCTCCATTCCAATAAGGTGTAACCCAATCTCCTGCTATTACCATTTGACGAGCAGCTTCCACAAACATCGGTTCGGTTTTGTCCATTAAACCAATGCTTCCTAAGTTGACTATAAAGGCGATAAAACTAATTAAAAATAGCCATAAAATAGAAAAAAACCAAAGAACTTTAGTATCTTTTTTCCAAGCAGAAACAATTTTATTTTTTTTATGTTCTACAGTTATTTTATTCATTTTATGTTTAGAAATTACGATATTTTTTACTAATTGATTTTAAAAGAGTGATACAAAAAAGAAAGCTTAGATAAGCAATACAAACACCTCCAATTAAATCCGTAAACCAATGAATATTTAAGTAGATACTAGCCCAGCCCATCAGAGCGACTAAAATAGTAGAAACTATATACAAAAATGTCCCCCATTTGGGAAAATAAAAGGCTACTAAATAAGAAAGATATAAATATAACATTAAATTGCCAGAAACATGACCACTAGGATAACTTTTTCCGTGGACATCAATTAACCCAGGTGCAGGACGAACACGACCAAACCAAGGCTTTAAAATTTGATCAATTAATAATAAAACACCCATCGCTGATATGGCTAAAACTTGGGCTTCTTGCCAATAACGTTTCCAGCACAAAAACCCCAAACCTGCAATGACAATAAACACAGCAACTTCTGCTTCTCCTAAAAAGTAAGATACCCTGGCCAAGATCATTAAACTAGGATAATGAAAGTGACGAGCCCACTCTAAAAAAGTTGCGTCCCAAGCATCAAGACTTCCTGAAACAACAGCTACAGTTAAAATAATAAATAACAATAAAATAATGATAAAGGTGATGAAAGTATTATTAAGCCCATCCCAGGAATATTGTTTAAGTTTTAGCTTCATACTGTTAGGGTATTTAATCGATAGTTAAGTATTATCTTATGATAACATCTAGATTTTGAAAAAGCTTTAACATCATTTAACCTTAAGTGGTTATCTTTATTATTATAATGTTTATTAACTTGTATAAAAGATTAATCAATTTAATATTAAACATAAATTAATATCATGAAACTGTTAAACCATCGGACGAAAATTGTCGCTACCATTGGACCAGCTAGTCGTTCCCGCGAAACCCTGATTAATATGATTAATGCCGGGATGAATGTTGCCCGTTTAAATTTTTCCCACGGTAGTTATGATGACCATCAAAAAATGGTATCTTTGCTCAGGTCAGTATCCGATGAATTAGAAACGCCTATCACCTTATTACAAGATTTACAGGGGCCAAAAATTCGCGTTGGTCAGTTAAGAGATGGTCAAATTTCTCTCATAGACGGAGAACAATTAACATTAGTTCCCATTGCTGATTATAATCATCAACCTAACACCGTTGGCGTTGATTATCCTTATTTAGCAGAAGAAGCAGAAATTGGAGCGCAGATACTTTTAGATGATGGTTTATTACAATTGAAAATCCAAGAAATTCAAGGAAATTCTGTTATTTGTCAAATTATCGAAGGAGGTATCTTAAAAAGTCGTAAAGGGGTTAATCTTCCCAGTTTAGATTTACGTCTTCCTTCTTTGACAGAGAAAGATAAAAAAGATTTAGAATTTGGATTATCTCAAGGTATTGATTGGGTATCATTAAGCTTTGTTCGTAAAGCGGATGATATTCGTACCTTAAAAAATTTATTAATAGAAAAAGGCTATCAAGATGTTCCTGTGATTGCTAAAATAGAAAAGCCCCAAGCTATTGAAAACTTAGAAGAAATTGTCAATGAATGTGATGGATTGATGGTCGCACGGGGAGATTTAGGAGTAGAAGTGAGTCCCGAGAAAGTACCTATTCTTCAAAAAAAGATGATTAAATTATGTAATTTTCAAGGTAAACCTGTTATTACTGCTACCCAAATGTTAGACAGTATGATTAACAATCCTCGCCCCACTCGCGCCGAAGCCAGCGATGTTGCTAATGCGATTATAGATGGAACTGATGCTGTTATGTTATCCGGTGAATCTGCTGTAGGAAAATATCCTATTAAAGCAGTAGAAATGTTAGCTAAAATCGCTAAAGAAATTGAAAAAGATGTTAGTTTTCCTAATAGTCCTCCGGCTGATACCGATGAAACTCGCGCCTTAAGTGAAGCTTTGAATATTGTTGATAAAATTTTAGATTTACGTTACATTGTTACCTTTACAACTTCAGGTTATACTGCACTCCTTGCTTCCAAAGAACGCCCATCTGTCCCTGTTATTGCTATTACTCCAAATGTTAAAGTTTATCACCGTTTAAATTTAATATGGGGGGTTATTCCCCTATTAATTAATGAACAAGTCGACTCTTTTGAAGCATTAGTTAATCAAGCAGAAACTTGTTTAAAACAAAAACAAATAGTCCTACCAGGAGACCAGATTTTAATTCTAGCAGGAATTCCCACTAAAATAACCCGAGGCACTAACTTCTTAAAAATTCATAAAATTGAAGAATAAACTCATTAATTTATTGCGGAAATTTTGAAAATTCATAATTGACAAAGTTTGGGACTATTCTGATGAATCGTTACCTCACTTCTCCTGGGAGATGGTTTGTAAACAATAGCGATTACGTCCTGTAGCTTTAGCACGATAAAGTGCCATGTCTGCCATCTCAAAGAGCATCTGAGAAGATAAAACTATTGAGTTAAGGGTGACAGCTATGCCTAAACTGACAGTAACATAAGGAATTATGGGAGAAGGAGAGTGAGCAATTTGTTCAAGTTGTATTCTCTGAACAATTTGTTCAGCGATAAATTCCGCTCCTTCACTAGCTGTATTAGGCAAAATAATGGCAAATTCTTCGCCTCCATAACGAAAAACCATATCTCCAGGACGCTTTAGAGTCTCTTGAAGAATTTGAGCGACTTGTCTTAAACAAGAATCCCCCTGTTGATGGCCATAATAGTCATTGTAGGATTTGAAATAATCTAGGTCACACAATAACAAGGACATGGGAGAATGTTCTCGTTGGCAACGTCTCCACTCTTGTTGAAAATAACGATTAAAATAACGACGATTGGGAATTTGAGTTAGCTCATCAAAAAGTACGAATTTTTCTTGGTTAGCTAAATAAGATAATAACCGAGCAATGATTTGAACTGAACTATCTCCTTTGACTGAACCAATAGTTTGTTGGTCGACCAGGATAGAATATTCCTCTGTTGAACTTGTTATTGATTGTCCCAACAATAAATTGCCATTAATGTCTTCAAGGGAAACTGGAGTGTCAATTAATTGAATTAAATCCCACAGTAGAGATTGGATTTCAGAATTATTAAGAAGGTTTTGTAAAGATATAGTAAGAATCAACATTTTACAGTTCAGTGCAGTTCAGTTAAGCTAAAGCAGCTTTAATGAAATATCTAGAGTTTCATTAAGCTTTGATATCTCTTGGAAAATTAACTGAGTTTTCTAACTCTTCGATCAAGAAATATTTATCTCCCTAAAATTAATTAAAAACAGAGAGAAAATCTGAGTAGAATCAGTGAATATAACGATAAAATAAAATCACAAAAATACTGTGATAAAATTCAATTCTAAAAGAGTTTTTTGTCATAGTAAAAATCAAAAAAATAAGCTATTGAGAAACGCTATGAGATTGATATCACAGGCCAATAAAAGAATAATTTACATATTGCAAATATTCGTGTATTCTACGAATTAAACAATTATCTTGTAAAAAAAAAGAGTATCTAGATACTCCTAATAAAAGTTGTTTGTTCAAATAAGGGTGGGAAGGGGGGAAAGAGATGGAAGGGGGGGAAGAGACGGAAGGGTGGGAAGAGACGGAAGGGTGGGAAGAAAAAACCATGTATCAAGCTTAATTCTCCCCACACATCCCACACTCACCATTTCTAGAATGTTTTGCATCTTAACCGAGTAGGATTGGGGAAGTAGGAAGCAGGGAGAGGGTAACAGCTTGGTTTACATTTCTTAAGACAGTGAAGTTTATTTATGTCCGACTACTTAATCAACAGTCCAATTACAACTTATAAGTGATAGCTATCACTGCTACTGTAAGTAAATTCTCTTATCCTCATTAATAACTTAGATTTTATTTTTGGGTAATATTTATATGAAAAACAATCACAATCAGGTCTGGATTATTGTTTCTAACAATGTTCCTGTTGAAGCTTATGAAGATGAATTCATCGCTCAACAAGTTGCTTCAGAATGGAATAAACACTCTTCAGCACACGTTACTTACTATAAAGTTCCTCTAGTGAGTCAAAGTGAACTACCAACACCGAATCAAAGATTACGGTGTGGGCTTCCTACCCAATAAACTGCTCTCTATGACCCGAAGGTATAGCGAGCCTTACGTTCAGGCGATAGGCTTTACCCCGCGTTCCGCAGCTAAA
>JASJDD010000137.1 GCA_030065735.1 Crocosphaera sp. | reverse complement strand
GGAAAAATCAGTCTCGTTGGAGGTTGAGCCTGGGAACCCTCAACAGCTAAGTCTGTTTGAGTGGGTGAATGGGGAAGCCATTCCCTGTTAGAATCCCCAACTTCAGCCCTTGGCAAGTTGGGGTTCTTCAAGCGACCTATCTCCTACTATCTCCTATGAAAGTTCTTTTTATCCATCAAGATTTCCCAGGGCAATTTGGACATCTAGCAGCATTGTGTGCTGCTAGTTCAAAAAACGAAGTTCTGTTTATTACTAAGTGTTATCCAGGAAAGATTCCTGGGGTGGGGAAGATTATTTATTCTCTTCCTTCATATTCCGTTAAGGGTACGCATTCTTATGCCCGTTCATTTGACCGAGCGGTTAGGTACGGTGATGCAGCAGCAAAAGCCGCTATGACGGCTAAGAGAAAAGGATACTACCCTGATCTGATAGTTGCTCACCCTGGATGGGGTGAAACTCTTTATATAAAAGAGATTTTTCCTTCGTCACCTCTTCTAATTTATTGTGAGTTTTATTTTTCTCCCCATGGACCCGATATAGATTTTGATCCTGAATATCCAGCTACATTTGAACAGCGATGTCAAGTACATAGCCAAAATGCCATCGATCTTTTGTCTCTCGAGAGTTGCGATGGGGCAGTGAGTCCCACTGTGTGGCAACAGAGCCAATTTCCCACCGCTTACCGTCATAAGATATCTGTTGTTCATGATGGAATTGACACTTCTGTGGCTTCACCTTGCTCAGATGTGGTTATAAAGCTCTCAACTAAAGTTAGTTTGAGCCAGCAAGATGAGATAGTCACATATGTATCGCGAAATTTAGAACCATATCGAGGCTTTCACATTTTTATGCGTGCCGTAACAGAGATTTGTCGTCGACGACCTAAAACACAATTTCTGATCATCGGAGGAAATAGCGTTAGCTATTCGCAACCCTTACTTAGCGGTAGATCATACAAGGACAAACTTCTTTCAGAAACCCCAATCGATCACAGCCGAGTACATTTTCTTGGTAGATTACCATATAAAGACTATATTCGGGTTCTTCAGATATCTTCTGTACACATCTATTTAACATATCCGTTTGTTTTGTCTTGGTCGCTTCTTGAAGCAATGTCAGCAGGCTGCTTAATCATAGGTTCTGCAACGCCTCCTGTCAAAGAAGTTATCGAGAATGGCAAAAATGGGCTATTGGTAGACTTCTTTTCTCCTCTGGAGATTGCAGACAGAGTCGATGATGTCTTTAGTCACAAAAATCGCTTTTCTGACCTTCGTAAAGCAGCTCGTGCTACAGTTCTGTCTCGCTACGATTTACACAAAATCTGCTTACCTCAACAAATGGAACTTCTTGAAGTTGCAACAAGTTCAAACCAATAAATTAAACCCACTACTTTATTATTTTTTAACCAGTAATTTGAAAAACAGATAAAACTAAAAAAGTGGGAATATGAGTCAGGTTCAACCTCGAAACATATTCTCACCCAATAAGATAATTACCGTTTAGACTGAATTTCAAACTTAGTCAATCTTTTCCAGTTGCCAAAGAATTTGGTTGCCTTCTCGGCGAACCCGTGAAACAACCCAGTTACGCCAAGACCAATGATCACCGCGACTGGTGACAGCACTGGCGTTGATGTCCATTAAATCAGCTAATTCTGAGCTAGTGATTAAATAACCTTTACTAGCGATCTCATCAGCAACCCGCAGGGTTTCAATGAGGTTTTGAATTTCAATGACTCTCTCTTCACGGGAGAGATCGAACTCTTCAATTGTATTGACAGATGAGTCAATCATAATAGTATCAACTTAAAATTGCAAAAGGGTGGTCTTGAGTAAACTATAAAGAAAGTCGCTAAGATTTCATGAATCTTGCTACTGTTTATCATAGCGACTTTTGGATAAAATATCAGTAAGGCAAATTTTTTGACCACGAATGATTGACTTGTCTCTATTCTGCGAATCCTTTTTTGATGCTGATATCACCATTGCTAACTTTACTGTTGATATTTACTTTATTGGTTTTTTAGCAGTGTAAAGTTACGGAGAGACACTCCAAGAAACGTCTCTCCGCCAAAGGAATCTATCTTTAATTAAGTGATAACAGTGGGTTTATCTCGTCCGGTAAATTGCTTGATTTGGGCAATTTCTTCTGCTAATTGAATGAGAGGCGATAAGGCTTCTTGCGTCTCTACATCATGTTTGCTAGAATCAGGTTCATAACTTTCAATATACACCCGTAAGGTAGCCCCTTTCGTTCCCGTTCCTGATAAGCGGAAAATGATGCGAGAACCATCGGTAAAGCCAATACGAATCCCTTGTTTTTCGCTAACGCTACCATCTACGGGATCAGTGTAAGCAAAGTCATCGCTATAGGCAACTTCATAGTTACCATAGATTTTGCCTTTCATGTCCCCTACCATCGATCGCAGACGGTTCATTAACTCATTAGCCGGGCCCGACTCCACTGCTTCGTAGTCATGACGGGAATAGAAGTTACGGCCATATTCTTGCCAATGATCTTTGACAATTTTTTCTACGGACTCCCCTTTAACGGCTAAAATATTCAACCAGAAAAGTACCGCCCAAAGACCGTCTTTTTCCCGAATATGGTTCGATCCGGTGCCGAAACTTTCCTCACCGCAAAGGGTTGCTTTTCCTGCGTCTAATAAGTTACCAAAGAATTTCCAACCAGTGGGGGTTTCATAGCAATCTATCCCCAGTTTAGCAGCGACACGGTCAGCGGCTGCGCTGGTAGGCATGGATCTCGCAACTCCTGCAATACCATCCTTATACCCTGGTACTAGGGTAGCATTGGCGGTTAACACGGCTAAACTGTCGCTTGGGGTGACAAAAAAGTTATTCCCTAAGATCATATTGCGATCGCCATCTCCATCGGAGGCCGCCCCAAAGTCCGGTGCATTTTCCCCAAACATAATCTCGACGAGATCGTGGGCATAAACTAGGTTAGGATCAGGATGTCCTCCCCCAAAGTCTTCTAAGGGTTCACCATTTTGCACCGTACCTTCTTTTGCCCCTAAATGCTGCTCAAACAACGCCCGCGCATAGGGACCCGTAACGGCGTGGAGGGAGTCCATACACATTCTAAAGTTATCAGAACTCACCATCGCTTTAATTCTATCGAAGTCAAACAACTTCTGCATTAACTCCACATAAGGGGCCACAGAGTCGATCACTTCTACGTCCATTGTCCCTAGTTTAAAGGAACCGGGGCGATCTAAGTTGATGTCGGCTGCATCTAAAATTTTATACTCGCTAATGGTTTTGGTGCAATCATAAATAGCATTGGTCACTTTTTCGGGGGCCGGACCACCATTACTGACGTTATATTTTACTCCGAAGTCTCCGTTAGGGCCACCCGGGTTATGACTGGCGGATAAAACAATGCCCCCAAAGGCGTTATTTTTGCGAATAACCGCCGATGCTGCGGGGGTGGAGAAAATGCCATTACATCCGACTAAAATGCGTCCGATGTTGTTAGCTGCAGCCATTTTGAGGATAATTTGAATGGCTTGACGGTTATAGTAGCGGCCGTCTCCTCCCACGACAAGAGTTTGGCCTTCGCAACCGTCAAGACTATCGAAGATAGACTGAATAAAGTTTTCTAAATAATTGGGCTTTTGGAAGGTAGGGACGGCTTTTCGGAGTCCGGAAGTGCCTGGTTTTTGATCATCAAAGGGAGTTGTTGTAACGGTACGAATTGTCATAACGTAATTAGACTTATATTTAGTATTCTGGGATACCTATGCTTTGGCAAGGTATGATTCATAACCACTTTACGTCATTTACGGTCACGTTTATAAGGTTAAAAATGTATATAAAAAAAATAGAGTTTACTAATTTTAGAGGGTTTCAAGAACTTTCTGTCGACTTACCTGAAAATTTAGCGGTTTTTATTGGGGTTAATGGTTCAGGAAAAACAACAATTTTAGATGGTATTTATAAGTTTATTTTGGCTTATATTTATGAACTCAATTGTGCAATCAATGAAAATTACGATTTTGGTCTAAATTTTTTAATAGATGAGACTGATCTGTTTCAAAACCAAAATACTGGTGAGTTTATAATTAAAATTATCGGTTCTAATAACACTAATGGGAATAGAAGTGATGATATTATTTTAGGTTTGAGTTTGAATAAAAATGAATTTAAGCAGGAACCTTCAGATTTTCAAAAATCTCAGATTAGTTTAGCTAAAAAAATAAGAGAAAATCCCTCAACATCTCTTTCCGTAATGGCTTATTATCAATCTAGTTTATTAAAAATAGATGAATCACACATAAAAGATAATGATAATATGACAAAAGGTTTTAAAATAAAACAAATGTTTGCTTACGAAAACTTAGTAATGCTTAAATTTTCTGATTATCATAATTTTATTTCTTGGTTTCGAGATCAAGAAGATAAAGAAAATGAAGAAATTAGGGCTAGAAAAGACTTTGAATACAGAAATAGAAACCTTGAGATTATTAGGCAATCTTTACTAAAGTTTTTGAGTTTTCTTGGCTCTAATAATTTTGAAAACTTGCGTATAATCAGAAAAAATTATTATCTATATGATCAATTACAATTAAAACTTCCTATATCAAACCAAAATCAATTAACTATTTCAAAGAATGATACAGACTTAAATATATCACAATTATCAGATGGTGAAAAAAAATGTATTTTAATAGTAGCAGATATAGCCAAAAGATTAGCGATCGCCAATCCTGGTTTAGAGATTTCTAATGTGTTAGAAAAAGGCAAAGGTATTATTCTAATTGATGAAATCGAAGCTCATTTACATCCTGGATGGCAAAGAAAAATTATTCCAGCCTTAACCAAAACCTTTCCCAGTTGTCAATTTATTGTTACTACCCATTCACCTCAAGTGTTAAGTAAAGTAAACAGTGAAAATATTTTTATCCTAGAAGATGGTATGGTTATTAATGCAAAAGATGCAGGATATCATACTTATGGTAGAACGTCTAACTCTATTTTATCTGAACTTTTTGATATTCGTGAAAGACCCCAAGAATTTAAAGATAGAATCAACAATCTTTATCAGACTATAATCAGAAAAAAAGACAAGAAGGTGATCACAGATTCATCCTTTTAACTATCTCATTATTAACAGTTTATTTTGTGGAAAATATACCCTGTCAGTTACTCATACTATCAATATTAAAATTGAGTAAAGACTATCAGCAAATAAGACCAAAATATAATAAATATCCCCAAAAAAACGATTTAAAACAAGCTTTATTAACGGAACAGGGTTATATTTGTTGTTACTGTTTAAGAAGAATAGAAATAGGTTCGATTAGAATTGAACATTGGCTACCTACAAGTAAATTTAATGTATTTGAGACAAACTATAATAACTTATTATGATTAATCTTGACTAGGAAACCATGTTTTATCCAATAATTGTTTGAAATTGTAAGGACATTTTTCAGGAAAATCAATCGTAAATACTGTTTTTTCATATAAATAATCTAAAGCATCTTCATAAATATTATCTAATTCTTCTACTAAATAATTTTCTAAATTAGTCGTTAAATGTCTTCTTAACTGATTGCGAAAACTTTGTACTTCTGCGCGCCAATGATTCTTATTTCTCTCTTTTTCTGCTTCCCAATATTGCAGTAATAATAAATGCCTAATTATTTGTTCTAAAAAGCTACTAACTCGGCTTTTATCTCTTTTCCCCAAACTTTCTAATTCCTCGATTAAATTTTCAATATCTAATTCATTTAAACAGTTTTCTTTAAGTAGTTTTATCGTTTCTTCTAACCATAAATGTTCATCGGTTTTGTAAAGATTTTTGAGATAATTTTGACTAATAGTTTTCATGTCCTCCTGACTCCTGACTCCTCTAATAACACGGAACTTAAATAAGTAACCCTTCAAATAAAATACGCCCTTCTGTTGCCCTTGTAAGGGGATCAGAAGCCCTTTCTGGGTGAGGCATCATCCCTAAAATATTGCCCTGTTTATTGCTAATTCCAGCGATACTCGATAGGGAACCATTGGGGTTACTATCTTCGTTTATTTCCCCCAATAAATTGCAGTAACGAAAGACAATTTGATTATTATCTTCTAACTCTTTTATCGTCTCTTCATCCCCATAATAACGCCCTTCTCCGTGAGCAACCGGTAGGGTAATGACTTGTTTAGAGGTATAATTCTTTGTCCAAGGTAATTGATTATTTTCTACCTTAACAGGAATGCGATCGCAGATAAAATGTAAGTCTCGGTTACGAATCAGGGCCCCAGGTAATAACCCCACTTCTGTTAACACTTGAAACCCGTTACAGATCCCTAACACTAATTTACCCTGGTTCGCGTGTTCTATAACTGCTCTTATAACAGGTGAGAAACGAGCGATCGCCCCACATCTGAGGTAGTCCCCGTAACTAAACCCTCCAGGGATGACCATAACATCAATATCGCTGATATCCGTGTCTTGATGCCAGATCATGCGGGTGGGTTGATCCAATAAACCTTGTGTAACGGTGGCCAGATCGCGATCGCAGTTCGATCCTGGAAAGACGATGACACCAAACTTCATGAATGACTCCTGGTGGTTTCTAATGCAGTGATTTCATAACAATAATTTTCGATGACGGGGTTAGCGAGAAGGCGATCGCACATTTCATCGACTTGAGTTTCCGCCTGAGCTTTATTGTCTGCTGTCATGGTAAGCTCAATATACTTACCAATTCTTACTTTTTTCACTCCTTCGTATCCTAGCTGATGTAGTCCTGATTGTACTGCAACACCAGCCGGATCTAAAACCGATGGTCTGAGGGTAACATAAATGCGACAATGGTATTCTTGAGACATTGGCAGTCAGTGATTAAGCTATATTTTTCAATTATGAAACGTACTCGTTCTCAGGCTAACATTGTTCATGTCCTAAAATCGTTAACTCATCCTATTTCAGCCCAAGATTTATACTTGGAGATGAAAAACCGAGATTTACGGTTAGGACTAGCTACAGTTTATCGCAGTTTGGAAGCATTGAAGCTTGAGGGAGAGGTAAAAGTTAGACAGTTACCCAATGGGGAGGCTGTTTATAGTTTAGTCCATCAGGATCAACATCATCTCACTTGTGTTAATTGTGGTGAGTCTTTTCCTATTGATCAATGTCCAGTTCATGACTTAGAAGAAAAGTTAGAAGTTTCTTATAAGTTTAAAGTTTATTATCATACGTTAGAATTTTTTGGATTGTGTCATTTGTGTCATTCAGGGGAGTAGAGAATTAATAATGGGTAGTGCTATAGTGTATTTCCTAATATTTTATCTCTTAAATGTTTGATTTTATCTCTATAGGTTGCTGCTTCTTCAAACTCTAAGTTTTTAGCTGCTTCTTGCATTTGTTGTTCTAATTGTTGAATTAATTCGGGAATTTTATCTAAGGGTAAATCATCAGCTTGGGTGTAAACTTCCTCTAGTTGTTGGGAGTTTAAACGACGAGAAATATCTAAGAAGGATAAAATTGCATTACTTGACCCTTTAATAATGGGTTGAGGGGTTATATTATGACGTTTATTATAAGCCATTTGAATGTTTCTTCTTCTTTCAGTTTCTTCGATAGCTTTAATCATACTATCGGTTAAATTATCTGCGTATAAAATAGCTTGGCCATTAACATGACGCGCTGCGCGTCCAATGGTTTGAATTAAGGATTTTTCAGCCCTTAAAAATCCTTCTTTATCTGCATCTAAAATAGCCACTAAAGACACTTCTGGTAAATCTAAACCTTCCCTTAATAAGTTAACACCAATTAGTACATCAAACTCTCCATTTCTTAAAGCTTGTAAAATTTCGATACGTTCGATAGATTTAATTTCAGAATGTAGATATTGTACTTTTACGTCTCTTTCTTGAAAATACTCTGTTAAATCTTCGGCCATCCGTTTTGTTAGTGTCGTAATTAATACTCTTTCTTTTTGTTGAACTCTTTGGTTAATTTCTCCTAATAAATCATCCACTTGTCCTTCTGTTGGGCGGACAAAAATTTCAGGATCTAATACACCTGTTGGACGGATAATTTGTTCGATAATTTTATCTTCAGATTGTTCAATTTCCCAGTTTCCAGGAGTAGCAGAAACAAAAATACATTGATTGACTTTATTCCAAAATTCTTCCGCTTTTAAAGGTCGATTATCGGCTGCACTAGGTAAACGAAAACCATGCTCAATTAACACTTTTTTTCTAGCTTGATCGCCGTTATACATCCCCCTAATTTGTGGTACAGTAACATGGGATTCATCAACAATTAATAACCAATCTTTAGGGAAATAATCTACTAAACATTCTGGGGATGATCCTGGTTTTCTACCTGCTAAATGACGGGAATAATTTTCCACTCCATTGCAATAACCAACCTCTCTTAAGAGTTCTAAATCATAGCGAGTTCTTTGATCAATACGCTGCGCTTCTAATAGTTTATTTTTCTTTTCTAAGAGTTCTACTTGTTCTTTTAGTTCGATTTCTATGGCTTCACAAGCAAGTTCTAATTGTTCTTCTGGGGTAACAAAATGTCGTGCAGGATAAATATTCATATTTTTAAGACTATTTAAAATTTCTCCTGTAACGGGATCTAAGTAACGAATGGCATCTATTTCATCTCCAAAAAATTCAACTCGAATTACTCTATCTTCATAAGCTGGAACTATTTCTAATACATCTCCTTTTACTCTAAATCTTCCCCGTTGTAATTCGAGATCATTACGAGAATATTGAATCGTAACTAACTCTCTTAAAAGTTGTCTTTGATCCACTTCTTTTCCGACTTCTAAGGGAACAGAAGCTTTTAAATATTCGGCGGGCATTCCTAACCCATAAATGCAGCTAATGGAAGCAACAACAATGACATCTTTTCGCTCAAATAATGACCGTGTAGCTGAGTGCCTTAACATATCAATTTCATCATTAATAGAGGCACTTTTTTCAATATAAGTATCGCTAACAGGAATATAAGCTTCTGGTTGATAATAATCGTAATAACTGATGAAATATTCAACAGCATTATCGGGAAAAAATTGTCTTAATTCATTACATAATTGGGCTGCTAAGGTTTTATTATGTGCCAAAACTAAAGTCGGTTTTCCTATGTTTTCAATCACCGCAGCAATGGAAAAAGTTTTCCCCGTTCCCGTCGCCCCTAATAGGGTTTGAAAACGGTTTCCTGTTTGGATAGATTTTGTTAATTGTTGAATGGCTTGAGGTTGATCGCCAGTGGGTTTAAAAGGAGCTTTTAGTTGAAAAATAGGGTAAGTAATCATTTAAAATAATCAATGGTTTTATCGTAATTTGTAGTTAATTTGTAGTTAATTTATTCTTCTTTATTACCTCGAATCAAATAACGAACTTCTTCGAGTAAAACATTGAACCTTTCATCATTTTCTGCTTGTCGCTGCTTAACTAATGTCATTTCTTCTTCAAACATATCCATTCTACGTTGATTTTGAGCAGCTACTTGTAATAATGCTTGTGTGGTTACTCTTAAACCATCGACGCTATCTCGTACTTCTGAAACACTTTCTCTAAGTTCAGTGATACTCCCACGCACCTCTGTAATGCTTTCTCGCACCTCTGTAATACTTTCTCGCACCTCTGTAATACTTTCTCGCATTTCAGTAATACTTTCTCGCATTTCAGTAATGCTTTCTCGCATTTCATCTACATTAGAAGTTAGCCCATCCAGCATTTCATCATTCCAACGTTGTGTTGTCATTTCTCCCAACCTCTGTTATCTTTTCTATTTATTAATTGCATCTTAGCAAAACAAATGGTAAAGCAATCGCCTAATCAATTAATTCTTTAATAATAAATAATAAAGTTGTCCATTATTACTAATTAAACCGGCTCGATCACCTGCTTCTTTACCCGTTCCCATAAAAATATCCACTCTTCCTGGTCCTTTTATGGCACTGCCTGTATCTTGATCTAACACATAACGAGTCACTAATTTTGTTTCCATTTCTCCTGTTTTTGTAATATAAGGAATAGGGGTTTTAATTAATGCTAACGCACCAGGAGGCATAATGGATTTATCCGTAGCAATAGAACGTTCTGCGGTAACAGGAACACTTAAATTTCCTTGAGGGGGTGCGCCATCGGTTTCACGGAAGAAAATAAAACGATTATTACGAGGTAAATAGTTACTTAATTGTTGAGGATTTTGGTTTAAATAATCCATTAATCGGGGTAAAGTTAACTCATCTAACGAGAAAATTCCATCGTTAACCACTTCCTTACCAATACTCACATAAGGATAGTCTGTACTGCTATCGTAACCCACTGTTATTGTCTCTCCATTGGTTAATTTTAGCCTGGCAGAACCCTGTACATGAACTAAATAAGCTTCTAAGCGATCGCGCAGCCAAATTAACTCATTGCCTCTAATAATACTATTATTGCCTAAGCCATCTTTTCCTTCTAATTCTAATCGCGTTGGATGAGGGGTTTCCCAATTTTCAAAGTCTTTGGGTTCAAAATATAAGGGATAACGATACTCAGAGGTTCGTTGACGACTGGCCGTATAAACTGGTTCAAAATACCCTGTAAAATGGACTGTTCCTTGATTATCATGACCCACCGATTGATATAAAGTAAACTCTTTTTCAATAGCAGTTTGTAATGCTTCTGGAGTCTTTGCTGTTTTCAATAATTCCTTAAAACGAATTAAAGAACGACGGACGCGATCGTGAGTAATACCAGGAATGGGATAATTATCATAAACCTCAGCAGCTTTGGGGGTATCTAAATAGCGTAAACTATAACTAATAGCCCGAATTAATGACCATTTATCTCCTGGTTTTTCAGCAGTTCCCCAAAGTTGTTCATCTTCTCCCCAAACTGAATTAATTTCTGTGGGTTTAACTGGATTTAATGGTAGTTGTTCTGCTCTCATGATTTGAGGATAAAATAGAATTAATCCCAGTCCCATAGAAAGGATTGCAGCAGTTTTATTCATCATTATTTAAGTTATTTAATCATCAATACTAATGGGTATTGAGTAATTATGTTATCGTATTTTTAGTAGAAATTGAAGTAGCATTTAACAATTATCAGTGATCAATGATTAATTAAAGTCTATCTAATCAAATGACAAGCTTACAAAATCGTCAATTAAACCCCTTACCCCCTATCACTTGGGAAAAATTGCCCGATGATTTTGAGTTACCGGATCAACCTGTGGAAAACAATCTTCAACCCCTTTTAGCATCTGCTTTAAGAGAATCTTTAGAATTAGCCGGTTTAATCCTTGAATCGATGTTAATTGCTTCTAATTTTGGATTATGTGCCACTGTAGGTGACAACACTATCGTTAAAGCACCAGATTGGGTTTATGTCCCCTCAGTACACTCTCTAGCAACGGGAGAGGTTCGACGTAGCTATACTCCGCACCTAGAAGGGGATATTCCCTCCATTGTCATGGAATTTGTCTCAGAAACAGAAGGGGGTGAATATTCTATTAATCCTCTAGTGGCAGGTAAATATGAACAACAGTTAGGGGATGAAAATAATCGCTATTGGCTCGAAGAAATTAACTTATTTTTAGGGGTATGGTCGGGGAAAAAGGCCGAAATGACCGCTTCTTGGCTCCGATGGTGGGATCACTCAGGGAATTTATTATTATGGGGGAGTGAATTATTAGAGCAAGAAAGACAACGGGCCAACCAAGCTGAATTAAAGCTTGAACAGGAGCAAATCTTACGTCAAAAGCTGCTCCGTCTAGGTAGGCAAAACCTATCTATATCTGCTAAAATATTATAAAGTTTAGTAGATTATAGGAGTTAGTAATTGAATGCTAGATACAAACCTGGTGAATTCGCCAAAAAGATTAACCGAAGCCTCGGAACCTTAAGAATTTGGCATAAAAATGGAAAATTATCGGCTAAACGACTCCTATCTGGACACCGCTATTATACAAAAGAAATTGGAACTTTAGTAATTGCTTTTAAAGACAGATTATGCCGATTTATGGATTGAGAAAATATAAAAAAGGAATAAATAAAATAGTGACTGAGACTGAAAAAGAAGATAATGTGCTAGAATAAGAAAAGATTATCTTCCTCATAGTAATGGCTAAAAAGAAGCCTCTAAAAGCTAAATTAACAAGGATAAGCAGGTCAAAACAAAAGACTGATCAACCTGTTTATCAAAGGCTGATAGGGATTGAAAGTAAAATAGAAGATCATCCATTTCTAGAAGATTGGGGTAATGAATATCAAAGTCTTTTACGCAGGGCTTTAAATGATAGACAAAAAGGAATATCCGAAACTGAACTAGAGAAAATAACCCAAAAAAAGTATAATATTCAATGGGCATGGGCTGATAGTTTAGCCACAAATGCCAGTTCTGTTCACAGAAATGGTTGTTTAGGCATTGACTTAAATGCTCAATCTATAGACCTTGTTTATGTAAAAAGGGATGGCTAAATATGGGCTTAATTCTGCTTATGCTGCGGCCATGGTGATTGCCAGACGAGCATTAGGATTCTCTGAGAGAATACCTCGTTCTTATTGGCCAATAATAGGAATTTGCACTGAATCTCCAGAGGATGGTTTAGTGCAATCATGGGGTCAATGGGGGAAAATTTGTAAGCTTCTTGGTAGGCTCAAAATCTCCCGACACCAAATGTTTGAATCAGCGAAAGTCCTAGAGGCATTGCAATCAGCAGTTTCCCGAACTAGAAGGGGGAAATCTCCCCCCAGACAAGGAAGGAAAGTTAAATCTGCTTCAAAACCAGTAGTTTTTTCAAACAGTAAAATCTACGGGGAGTCACCGATGCCCCAAAACTGTTAGCCTGACAACACATTGTTAGATATTAATAGGTTTTTAGTAGGTGAAAGTGGGGCAAGTTAACTATAGCAGTTCCCAGACTTGTGAGGTACAGAGGTTATGGCTTTGAGGCAGGGGGCAGGAGGCAGGTGTTATGTGTACCTCATGAGTCCGAGAAATGCTATATTTCTGATATCTCATACCAGAGCAAAAATACTTAATGATTAGAGGCAAAAGGCAAAAAAAGACAATAGAATAAGAGTTTCGCATTAACAAAATGCACAGATTATGAGATTGATCTCAACTAACCGATTCTAAGCGTTTTAACATGGCTTCTCTTGCTTGTTGGGCTAAACTATCATCAAGAGGCGTTAAATTAATTTCGGTTTGATATTTTTCTTGTAATGCTGTTTTAATTAACCAATCCGCTACAAACGGATTTTTGGGTAATAAAGGCCCGTGGGAATAGGTAGCGATCGCATGACGATAAAAAGCCCCTTCATAACCATCTTCCCCATTATTTCCATACCCAGACTGAACTTTTCCCAAGGGTTGTACATCGCCTAAATAAGTTCGTCCCCCATGATTTTCAAAGCCAATAATTATAGGAGGTTCCCCTAGCATTTTTTTTAAATCCTCTGCCAAGGGGGAAGCGGTCACTTCAAACACCACATTGCCAATACAACGAGACACATTGGGACCGGGATGTTTGGTCACTAAATCTAATAACCCTAACCCTTCGATGCGTTGTCCTAAAGCCGGTTCGTAATAATGACCCAAAAGTTGAGGTGATCCACAAGTAAACACCCCTGGCGTTCCCATTTCTAACTTGTTTCGTAGTTGATCGGCTTTTGCCCCTTGTAAGTCGCGCATGACGATTTCTTGCTGTCGATCTTGGGCCCCACCGCCAACAATAATGTCAACATCAGAGAATTGATCGGCTTCTGTTTGCTGATCCAATGGAAGAATCGTAACGGGAATCTCTCGCCATTGACAACGTCGCTGAAGACAAATGACGTTACCGCGATCGCCGTAGGTACTCATTAAGTTGGGGTAAAGCCAACCGATGGTTAAGGAATGGGGTTCAGACATGGACTATCGTAAAGTTGCTGATTGAACTAATAATAAACTACCGGCACCCAATCCCAGAATATTTGGCAGCCAAGCCCCCAAAAATGGGGTTAAAACGCCCCAAATACCGAGGGAGGTACTCATAAAGGCTAGGAGATAATAACCGAAAATTAAGCCCACACACACCCCAAAACTGGTGGCTTTATTGGTGTTTTGGGGTCTTACACCAATGGCTGCCCCCACTAAACCAAAGATCAAGCAAATGAAGGGCATGGCATATTTTTCTTGGAGACGAACCTTAACCTTTCTAATGCGCTTCTCGTTGCCACTTAATTCCATGGCTTTGAGATATTCTTTTGTTTGGGCAATGGTCATTTCTGTGAAATTTTGACGACGGTTAGCTAGATCTAATGGGGCCCGAGGCAAAGCCAGTTGTTGATGTTCAAAACGGACAATATTGCGATAGGAACCATCTGGGGCAATGAGGTAGATAGTACCATTAAAAAAGTCCCAAGTATTGCTCGATATATTCCAAGTAGCGGACTCAGAGGTAACAATTTGGTTAACCCCTTCTTGGGTTCGATCCAAAATAGTTAACCCTTGCATTTTTTCTCCGTTGTATTCTTCTGCGTAGAATAAACGGGTTAAAACCGTGGCTTCTTGGCCATTTTCTTCTTGAATGGTTTTATATTCAGGATAAACAATATTACGTTCTTTAAAATCAGGCCGTTCTTGATTGACTGCCCTTTCTAAAGTAACAGCCGCTTCATGGGTAGCCGCCGGTGCGATCCAATCATTCACGATGAAAGCACATCCTGTTACCATAAAACCAAAAATAATCACAGGAATAATTAAACGATAAACACTAACCCCTAAACTTCGGAGGGCAATAATTTCGCTGTCACTGGATAAACGACTATAAGCCATCAAAGCAGCCAGTAACATAGCCATAGGAAAGGCTAAACTAATAAACCCTGGCATTTTTAGCAGTAAAACTTTCAAGGCCACTGACAACATTAGTCCTGACTCAGTTACCCGACGTACCAAGTCGAATAAGGTGCCAATAGATAGCCCTAAAGAGGTGAAAATACCCATGCCAAACAGGAAAGGCAACAGGAGTTCTATAAATAAATAGCGATCCATGATAGATAAACCAGGGATCTGAGGTTTTAGTTTAATTTTAACGGGGTTTAATTGACCAATATCCATAATTTGTGTGTGATCTTAGAGTTGATCGATTGTCTCTAATTTCCTAAATAATACTGTCGCACCAAAGGATTGTTATAAATTTCTTCGGCACTTCCGGCGGCTAATATTTGGCCATCGCGCATAATATAGGCGCGGTTGGTGATAGCGAGGGTTGCTTGAACATTGTGATCGGTGATCAAAATACCCATTTGGCGATCGCGTAATTGAGCGATCATGGTTTGAATTTCCGATACTGCAATGGGGTCAACGCCGGCAAAAGGTTCGTCTAATAGTAAAAAGTCCGGTCCTTGTTTCCCTACTGCTAGGGAACGGGCCAATTCGGTTCTGCGCCTTTCTCCCCCAGACACTTGAGATCCTTTGGTGTGGGCAATTTTTTCCAGACGGAACTCTTTGAGCAAATTATAGAGACGTTGAGGCCGTTGGCGAAAGGGAACGTTAGTTTGTTCTAGGGCTACTTGTATATTTTCGGCCACACTCAGATGGCGAAAAATACTGGGCTGTTGGGTCATATAACCAATACCTAACCGCGCCCGCTTATTCAAGGGTAAGCGGGTGACTTCTTGTTGATTTAACCAAACTTTACCTTTGTTGGGTTTAATCAGACCAGTGGCGATATAAAAGGTGGTTGTTTTCCCTGCGCCATTAGGCCCTAACAGGCCCACAATTTCTCCAGGAGAAACTTTAATGTTGACGCGGTTAACAATGTCTCTTTTCCCATATTTTTTATGGATATTTTCTAAAATGAGTGTCATGGATCAGGATTTAAAAGTTGGGGGTGGGTAAGGTGGTATCTAAAGGAGGTGCCGGGGATACGGGGGCTGGTTGAGGGGAACTATTGTCGTTCTCTGTGACAAGATAAATTGATTCTACCTGTTGTGCTGATTCTGGGGTGGCAATAAAGCGTCCTTCATCGATGAGATAGGTCATGGTTTCGGCCCGCATACTGTTGCCTTCTT
>JASJDD010000136.1 GCA_030065735.1 Crocosphaera sp. | reverse complement strand
CAAAGTTCTACAAATACGCTGCGGACACCAGTTTGCTTAGGGACACTTAGAAGTCTAAAAACTTCTGGGTGCCAATGAATCCCCAACTATAATCTGTGATTTAGTTGGGGTGTGTTCAAAACTACTATTCGTTGGGTGAGTTCTTGGAGTTTACTCTCCGGTTACGGATAAATCACTGACCCAAACTTTCGGACAGACACCCCCAGGAGTGACCTCTGCTTCTGACTCCACACAGACAATGGACTTCAATAAAGTTAGATAATCCCCTGCAACGGTCGCTGCATCAATACTGGTTAATTCTCCCTTATTCACTAACCAACCATCAAAGGGTAGAGAAAAAGACCCTTGTAGGGCATTTACCCCTGCATGAAGAGCTTGTAATTGGTCAATGAGAATGACATTTTCTGCTTCATCCAGGTTGTACTGCGAGTTAGCTTCAAAGTTAGAAAAAACATGATAAAAATGAGAGCCAACCGTGACTTTTGCCCCAATATTGGCGTTTCCTGTGGGTTGGGCGTTCATGCGTTTTGCTGTTCCTGAACTGTGTAATAAACCACTTAAAACCCCATCTTTAATTAATTCAACCCGACGGGTGGGAGTCCCTTCTCCATCAAACATTTCTGCTCCAATATTATCAGGATGAAGAGAATCATCACACAAACAAAGTAAAGGGGAAGCTACTTCTTTTCCTAAAGAATCTAGGTCAGAAAGACTTTGTTTATCTAAAATGTTTTGAGCGTTAAACAGATTAGAAAAAGCACTCATTAAACTTAAAAAGGCTCTAGGGGAAAAAACAACGGTGTACTTTCCTGAAGGAATGGTGCGATAATTAATATGACTAATTGTCTTTTCTGTGACTTCTTTTAAACAACCATCAACGTCTAAAGTAGCTAACCCGCGACTAATTTTGATCGCACTCGCTCCTCTGGGTTTTTTCCCATCTTCTTCGGTGCGACTATAGAGATAGATAACTGCATAGGAACGAGCTTCTTGACGCAGAGACCCCTCACTGTTGAGATAGAATCTTTTTATGTCTTCTTGAGATAACCCATTGTAGGGAACCCCTTTAATGGCAGGATGGGCTTCTAAGAGGGTTTTTTCTGCTTTAATTAAGGTATCGATTAAGGTAGGAACAGGGACAGGTTCTACCACTTCATCTGTACTATTTTCAATGCTGTTTCTAGCTTCAGGGCTGAAATCTGGAGGATTTTCTCTATTACCAAAAGTGCTGGACTCTTTGGCTGTTTCTAGGGCTAATTTTATACCCAGTTCATCTAAATCTGTAGTGCTTGTAACCCCAACCGTTCCCTTTTCATTCCACACCCGAACAATGACGCTAGAACGATTAGAGGCTTGGACTTGTTTGGGTTCTCCATTATCAACTTCGACACTGGTTTCATCAATGGAAGAACCATAAATATCGTACTTATTAATACCGAGTTTTTCTGCGCTGCTTTGGGCATAGTTGGCGATGGTTTCTGTGTTGAGCATTGCTATCTATCAGATTTTTAAATAATATCTTGATCTATGTTTCTAACTTATTGTACCTTATTCAGCACTATTTTGCTCAGCTTGGAGAAATTTTGATTACTATGGCTTCCTATTTCTTAAAACAAACTGCCCAAACAATTAAGCTGGTAAATCCAATATAAATAAAAACCGTAATCCAATCCAAAAAAGTATGAGATATCATGTTTAATTTAGTAATAATTTTAAAACTGATGTTATCAACTATTCTTCTTTAAAATGATAACATATAATAACAGCCAAGTGGGAATTGCTCACTTGGCAATTCTAATGCTCACTGGTCAACTCTCTCCAAGCCACATTAAGGGCTAAAGGTAAACGTTTGGCAATTTTTTTGATTTTGTTTATTCCTTTTTGAATTGATGTTTTAATTTGAGATAATTTTGAATTCTGATGTTGTCTTTTTGTTTGAAAATTGGTCAAATCTCTAATAATAACCTCGTTAGGATTAAGATAACGAACACCAGGAGATAATTCGTCAGTGTTAAACCAGTCGTCATCGGGATCAATTAAAGATGAAACGAGAAAATCCGAATCATCCCATCCATACCAATCTGTTGGATTATTCCAATAATAAACTTGTCGTTTTCCATCACAAACTATCTCTTCAAACCCATCAATTTGAGGAGAAGTCTGCCGACTATTATTGATAATTTTTACTTGACGATAATGACGGTAACTATGACGCATAATGCTCCCCTTACATTATTCTTTTCCCTTAATATAAGACTAACATTAATCACTAATTGTTTAGGTTCGGTTATGATCACCTAATGGGTAGGGATTTCTTCTCGTTACTTCTTTTTTTTCTTAAATAGCTTAGTTCCCATTTCTGTTTTAGCTGAAAAAATCAAATAAGCAATTAAAAGTGTTACCCCAAGAAAAAACGAAAAAAGCTCATTTTCCATACGACAATCCTCATTTTGTTATAATAAGACTCTTGTTCGTTTATTGTAAACTTAACTGGTCAGTGATAACTAATAACTAATAACTGATGACTAAGACCTTACCCCCTTGGCGACCCATTTTATCCCGCGCCCTTCATCGGAATCGAAGTTTACCTAATGCGCGTTATTTTCAACTAGCAACTGTTAACCTTCAAGGAAATCCAGCCAATCGTACTGTCGTTTTTAGAGGCTTTTTCAACCCTGGCAATCAATTACAAATTATAACGGATAGTCGCAGTGAAAAAATCAATCATATTAATAATTATTTTGCCAGTGAAATTTGTTGGTATTTTCCCAAAACTAGAGAACAATTTCGTATTACTGGAAATTTAACTATAATCGATGAGAACCATGAAAATCAAACATCACGATTAACAGTTTGGCAAAATCTTTCAAACTCAGCAAAACAACAATTTACCTGGCCTCATCCAGGTCAAACTTTAACTGAAAATGAGCAAGATTTTTTCCAAGAAATACCATCAAGAAATCAACCTCTATCTAATTTTATTCTCCTCTTATTTAACCCGAAAAAAGTCGATCACTTAGAATTACGAGGAAATCCCCATCAAAGAACCTTTTATTATCTAGATAATAACCAAAACTGGATGACACAAGCGGTTAACCCTTGATTAAAATGAATGCAAAGAAAAAATCATATAAACTCAATAAAATAGAAGCTATATGATACAATTAAGAATATATTAACTTTTTAAATAGTTTCTAAAATTATGGATTTAGTCAATATAGCCAACTTGGGTTTAGGGTTATTTCTAGGTTTAATGACCTTTTTATTTATCTTTCGTATTGTCTTAACTTGGTATCCTCAAGTTGAGTTAAACCGTCTTCCTTGGAAATTAATTGCTTTACCCACCGAACCTCTATTAATTCCCGTTCGTCGTGTTATTCCCCCTCTTGGTGGGGTTGATATTAGTCCTATTATTTGGGTTGGTATTTGCAGTTTACTCAGAGAGATTTTAGTTGGTCAACAAGGACTTATTACTATGGCTTTGAATAAAATTTAGAATGTAGAATGTAGAATTTAGAATTAAAAGGAGGCAATTGGAGAATTAAACTAACAAAAAGGATAAGCGTTTGAATTTTGCTTATCCTCAGTCTTTTTTGCTAACTAGCAGCTAAATACTCCTTAACGTTGCCCCGTCGTCTCCGCAGTTGTGCTAAGGCCTGATGTTCTAATTGACGAACCCGTTCCCGACTAATGTTTAATCGTTTGCCAATTTTAGCCAAGGAGAGTTCTTTGCCATCTTCTAAGCCAAAACGTAGGGTTAGCACGGTTCTTTGTTGAGGCGTTAATTCAGCCATTAAGTTGCTCAAGTCTTGGCGCAGTAGTTCTTGAGTAATGTAAATATCAGGAGATACCCCTTGATCTTCTAATAATTCTGAAAGTTCTGTATCTTGGTTATCTCCCACTCTCACATCTAAGGAAATGGGTTGACGAGCAATACTGAGAAACTCCCGAATTTGTGAGGGTTCGATTTCTAATTCTTGGGCAATCTCGTTTGGGGTAGCACTTCTTCCCAAAGTTTGAGAGAGTTCTCTCTGGGTTTTCTTGATTTTGTTGAGTTTTTCGGTAATATGAATGGGTAAACGAATGGTGCGCGCTTGTTGAGCGATCGCCCGCGTGATGGCTTGGCGAATCCACCAGTAGGCATAGGTGGAAAATTTATAGCCTTTGGTTGGGTCAAATTTCTCAACACCTCTTTCCAGTCCTAAACTCCCTTCTTGAATGAGATCGAGAAATTCCATATTGCGCTTTTGATATTTCTTGGCAATGGCCACCACCAGGCGCAAGTTGGCCTCAATCATCTTTCTCTTAGCCCGTTCCCCCTGTTCTATGGCTTTTTTGAGAGCTTTTTCCTCCATATTTAGCTCCTTAGCCCATTCTTGGGTACTGGGTTCTTTTCCTAAGCTCTGAGCCAGTTCCTCTTTTTTCTCCCATAAGATCATCATTCTTTGGACTTGTTTGCCATAAATAATTTCTTGCTCATGGGTTAACAGAGGTACCCGCCCAATTTCATGCAGATAAGTCCGCACCATATCTGCTGAATACGTAGGCTGTTTGGTTTTGGTATTAACATTAGCAGTGGGCATTAGTACTATATGACTCCTTTAAACCTGCTTATAAAGTCTGTTGCTATTCTTATCTTTCCCAGAAATTGTGTTTATTAATACATAAGGACTGGAAAGAAAAGGGACAAAGTGAAGTCGGTATGACTTTAACTTGTTTTTATCTTAGCTCACATATTTAGACGATGACAATATTTAAAAGGTTCATTAATTTTGAGCGTATCCCTTGGGTGTGTTTGAAAATTAGCTAGAGTGAACGGTGAACAGTGAACAGTTACCCATTCCCAGTTAAATTCATCGGTAAAATTTTAGGGAATATTCGGATTTCGTTACAATTTATTTGACTCATAGAGGTGAAATGTTCGCTAACCTAGATAGGGAAAGAGGCTGATGAAGCCTTTGTCATTCGTCAATAAGGATCAAGGCTATGTCGGACTTAAATCGTGGCATTATGAAGTTTGAAGGGGCTGACAAGCCTGTATTAGTGGCAATTTCAGCCTTTTTAGTTCTCGGTGCTATTACTGCTCTAATTATCTGGGCCATGAAAACGGCCTATACCGTTGGTTAAGTTTTCTTGACAATTTCTAACTGACAACATAATTTTGTTAAGCCTGAACGCTAGTTTCCTAACGATCGCCAAACCGAGTCCTTTACTGGGCAAGGTTTGGCTTGACTTAACAGTAATTATTATCATGTTACTGTTATCAGCTTTTTTTTCTGGATCTGAAACGGCGATTACAGCCTTCGACAATTTCAAGTTACGGGGACTCATTGACAAAGAGGGTGATGCTTCTGGAGTCTATCGTTTAGTCTTAGAAAATCGTCGTCGTTTTATTACAAGTTTATTAATTGGTAATAATTTAGTTAATAATTTTTCAGCGATTCTCACCAGTAATTTATTTGCCATGTGGTTAGGGAGTGCTGGTTTAGGAATAGCGACAGCCGTAGTCACCATTTTAGTGTTAATTTTTGGGGAAATTACCCCTAAATCTTTAGCCATTCTCAATACCCGTGCTTTTTTTCGTTGGTGTATTCGTCCTATTTTTTTGTTATCTCAACTGTTATCATTTCTGAAAATTGTCCAGATTTTTGAGAAAATTACCCAGAAAACGATTCAGTTATTTCAAGGAAAATCAGAAAAAACGATCCAATTGGGAGAATCGTTAAATGATTTACAATTAATGATTGAAATTTTGGGAGGTAAAGGAAAACTTGATTTATATAAACATCAACTATTGAATAAAGCCTTGACCTTAGATGAATTAATGGCGAAAGATGTAGTCAAACCTCGCCTAGAAATGATCACCATTTTCCATGAATTGAGTTTACAAGAATTTATTAATTTATCCCTAGAAACCGGCTATTCTCGAATTCCCGTTCAAGGGGAATCGAAGGATCATATTGTTGGTATTGTTCATCTGAAAAAAGCCTTACAAACCTTGCAATCTGTTCCTAAAGAAAGACGTTCTCACCTCAAGGTAACAGAAGCAATGGATAACCCCATTTATATTCCTGAAACTAAGCGGGCCCCTAGTTTATTAAAAGAAATGTTACAACAACGCTTTCATATTGCCATTGTGGTTGATGAATATGGAGGAACCGTAGGATTAGTAACCTTAGAAGACATTTTAGAGGAATTAGTCGGAGAAATTTATGATGAAAGTGACTCCCCTCATATTCACCCAAATTTATCCGTTGGCGATCGCTTAGTTTAAGTTTTTAATCGATATTTTATGAAAGAGGATATTTTCAGAAAATCAGCTATTTTTGTTGCTTTAGGAAGCATTTTTATGGTCATTATTTTTGCTTTTTTATGGTTTCAAGATAGCAAAAAAGTCCATACCTTAACCTTAGTAACAGGGGAAGAAGAAGGTCAATATTATGCTTTTGGTCAAGCCTTATCTAAAGTTGTCAATAATCATGATAACCACATAAAAATTGAGGTCGTACAGAGCCAGGGATCTCAAGAAAATATTGAATTATTACAAAAAAATAAGGTACAATTAGCCTTAGTTCAAAGTGATACAATAGTCAAAAATTCTACAAAAGCAGTTGCCTTTCTTTTTCCTGAAGTCTTTCATTTAATAGTTCGCCAAGATTCTCAAATTAATAACGTCAGTGATCTTGAAGGAAAACGTATTGCTTTGATGCCAAAAGGAAGTGGTTCCTATAATATGTTTTGGGCATTACAAGAACACTATCAATTAGATATTGATAAAATAAAGACCATTGTTATGCCAATTCTTGAAGCACATCAAGCCTTAGAAAAGGGAGAAGTCGATGGTTTATTTCGGGTGGTTTCTTTAGAGAATAGTACCGTTATTCAATTGTTACAACATCCTCAAATCAAACTAATTCCTATCGATCAAGGAGCAGCCTTAAAATTAGAGCTTCCTGCGTTAGAAGTTATGTCAATTCCGAAAGGAAGTTATCATGGTGGTAGTCCAAATCCCGCCGAAGATTTACCAGCAGTAGGAGTACGAGCCGTTTTAGTTACTAATAAAAAGGTGAATCGAGAAGTTATTTTTGAAATCACCCGAATTTTGTACGAAGCGAGGAATGAATTAGTGCAAGAATTTACCCAAGCTGCTATGATTGAGCCGTGGAATGAAAACCCACATTTAGGGTTTACATTTCATCCAGGGGCATTGGATTATTATAATCAGGGTAACCCTAGTTTTTTAGTGGAATATGCCGAAGCAATCGGGTTATGTCTATCGGTTTCAATGTTATTAATATCTGGTATTTGGCAACTGAGTTTCTGGTTAACAGGAAAGCAAAAAAATAGAGCCGATTTATATAATTTACAATTACTCAAAATTATTGATCAAATTCAAGAAACAGAAGATTTACAGCAGTTAAATGAGATACGATTGCAGCTTTTAGCAATGTTAAATGAAGTCATTATTGATTTAGATAAAGATTTAATTACTCCTGAATCTTTTCAGTCCTTTACCTTTCCTTGGCAAGTTGCTTTATCCGCAACTTATCAACGAGAAAATGTCTTAGTTCGTTTGCAGAATAAAAAACCTCAAAATGTCAATGAAATTTAAAAAAAGAGTCAATTTTTAAGAAATCTAAAATTATCTAAATTTTGTTTCTCATTATTATGGGAAGATAGTTAAATTGACAAATAGTGGCAAATCTGTCACCATTTGCCTATGCGTGATACTCAACCCATATCTTGGATTAACGTGAGTTCGACGGAGATTTTGTAGCCAACAGAGAACACCAGACCTATGCTGGAAGTAGTATTCCTCAAGGTCTGGTGCTATGGATATAAAATCTCGTCTCGATCTTACTGAAGTTTTCTGTGATGTAGATGATTTCTGTAAAGCTTTTCAACAATTAGGAGTTTAACTCATGAATGAACCGTCTACCGTTACTTATCCCACAGCAGAAATCCTATCGCGCATAGAGGATAAGATAGACAGCAACCAAAAAGAGACTTTTGAGAAATTTAAAGAGCTATCTCAAAAGATTGACAAGCAGTCAGAAAAGATAGGAGCCATCGAAGTTAAATTGACAGCCGTTGAAACAGAAGTCAGAAACTTCAAAGAAGATGTTAGAGATATTAAAACTGTCCAAAATACTTTAGTTCAAGAGGTATCCGACTTAAAGGGAGTTAAATCTTTGATTATTCCTATTGTTGTTGCTGTAGCAACGGCTTTGTTAACTTTGCTATTTCGCCTTGTTCCCAACATTCCCCATTAACCCTCTTTCATCACTCTGGGAGAGGTACAATGAAGAAAAAAGTCTGAAAGTCAGACAGAATTCGAGGAGCAAACCTGAAAGACTTCACCATAGACCGACTTATTCTGATTTTGAGTCGCCTTAATCAAGATATAGTTAATAGTTGTATAGTCTACAACTATTAACTTTGATGTCTTTTATTATCCAACAGCAACAGGAGGATTACTCGCTGAAGGACGACGGTTAATCACCTGATCAATTAACCCATACTCTTGCGCTTCTTCTGCGGACATAAAGAAGTCCCGTTCTGTATCTTCAGCAATTTTATCCAAGGGTTGTCCTGTATGACTAGCCAAATGGTCATTTAATAATCCCTTAAGATAGAGAATTTCCTTGGCTTGAATTTCGATATCTGTCGCTTGGCCTTGGGCCCCACCGAGAGGTTGGTGAATCATAATACGAGAGTTAGGAAGACTCATGCGCTTACCCTTCGCTCCGGCGCTGAGGAGAAACGCTCCCATACTCGCAGCTAACCCAATACAAATGGTACAGACATCGGGACGAATTTGATTCATGGTGTCAAAAATGCCTAAACCAGCAGACACAGAACCTCCAGGAGAGTTAATATAGAGGTAAATGTCCTTATCGGGGTCTTCTGCTTCGAGGAATAACAACTGAGCAACGATTAAATTGGAATTTTCATCTCTTACCTCTTGTCCGAGGAAGACAATACGTTCCCTTAAGAGACGGGAGTAAATATCAAAGGCCCGTTCCCCACGGCCAGAGGTTTCAATAACGGTTGGAATCATAGAGTCTCTATCTTTTTTGTGATTACTTTTGATTTTAGCGAGTTTTTGGCTCAGTTATCAGTCATCAGTTATCAGTCATTAGTTATCAGTCATTAGTTATCAGTTAAATTAATTGGTCACTGTTCACTACTCACTGTTATTTATTCCTCATACATTCTATCCAATTATTGTTGAAAATTGCTGCATAAATTGGATTATGAACTTTTAAAAATTGCTCGTATTTAATAATTAATCCTGATAAAATTAATTCTCTTATTTCATCATCATCAGTGATAGGATAATTAGGTTGATGTAAGATGATTTCGTAGCGTTTTAAGAGTTGTTTTTTATCCAGAGAAGTTTGTAAAATACGATCACGAATTGTTCTTAAATGTTCAGGATCGTCTTGAGATTCCCAATTTTCTATAATCTGCGATCGCACCAAGTTAGCCACCCATTGATTTTCCTGATTTTCGGGAATTTCTTGTTGAGACTTATGAATTAATTGACAAATTTTTTGGGTTAAAAAAGGTTGACCATTTGTCCAATATAAAACAGCTTTTAAGACAGCTTGGGGATGATTGACTTTAGATTTTAATCCTTGTAATAGAGGTTGTGCTTCATGGAACTGAAATCCCTGTAAATGAATCACTTGACCAATATTAAAAGGAGTTCGTTGTTTATCTTCTAATAATTGAGAAGGAGTAGCAACCCCTAATAAAGCAAAAGTAATCCGTTTATAATCAGGATTATCAGCCCTTTTATTATAACAACTTCTCAGGAAAATAAAAAAGTCATCCATAGCAAAATCTAAGCTTAATACACTATCAACTTCATCAATAAAAATAACAATCCTTTTATAAATATTAGGCAAGATTATCTGATGTATTAATTCTCCTAAACACTGTACAGGAGATAAAAAATCATGTTGCTTTAACCATTGTTTAAAATTTACTTTATCTAATAAATCTAAGCCACTGAGTAATATATAAATGAACCCTGCATACCATTGTTTTATGGTGAGTTCCCGATTACCAATTTCCGATAAATCTATAGCCACACAAGCAAAATTTTCTGCTTGTAATCGTTTCATAATTTGAACCCGTAAACTAGATTTACCCATTTGTCTCGCATTTAAAATATAGCAATATTGTCCTGATTTTAATGCTTGATAAACATAGCGATCAGCAGAACGAACCACATAACTAGGAGCATCTATTGGTAAACTTCCCCCGACTTGATAATCATATTTTTTTTCATTTTCAGCACTTCTTAATAAAGCATTTTCTATGACTAGATCAGCTTGAGTAGCTTTAAGAATTTCTAAGGTTTCCGTTAGTTCTTGAGTTCTTTCAAGAACTTTTTTTTCTAGGGTAGCACTATAATGGAATAGTTGATCTTTAGCTGTTTGTAAATCAAGATTTTTTTGGGCTAATTCTTGAGTAAAATGAATTCGTTCTGCTTCTGCTTTTTTTCTTTGAGTAATATCTTGAAACGCTGCAATTACATAAGAAATGTTACCTTTTTCATCATAAATAGGTCGAGCAGAAATTTCGAGAGGAATACGCTTTTCATTATGACGAATTTCAATTTCTGAAACCGTAGAACTTTCCCCTCGTAAAGCTCGCTGAATAGGTAATTTGTCTAAAGGATATTTTTGACCAGTATCTAAACAATAGGGCTGATAAATTTCAATCAATTCATCATAATTTACATCAGTTAAAAGTTTTTCACCAAACATTTGTTTAGCTTGATTATTAGCATAATAAGGGCATTTGTTTTGAGCATTAATAATAAAAATACCAACAGGAATAGCAGCTAGAAATTGAGCAAGTTGTTTTTCATTATTACGTAGGGCTTCTTCTACTTTTTTTCGCTTTTCAATTTCCTCTTTCAACTTAGTTAAAGACTTTTCTTGCGCTTCTTTAGCTTCTTTTTCTTGGGCTAAAGCTCTTTTAATCTGTTTAACATGATTTAAGGTTTTAGTGGTGGTAATTTCTAAATCTTTAAAATCAATTGGTTTCGTTAAAAAATCAAAAGCACCGCAATTCATAGCTGCCCGAATATTATCAAGATCACCGTAAGCAGAAATAATAATTGCTTTAAGAATAGGATCAATTTCTTGAATTTTAGTTAATAGGGTTAGCCCATCCATTTCAGGCATATAAATATCAGTCAGAACCATATCAATATCCCCATGAATTTCAATATAGTCTAGGGCTTCTCGCCCATTATGAGCAAATACAAAATTCAGTTCTTTTTGTCTTAGTTTTTTTCTAAATTTTTGTCTAATCAGTCGCTCTAAGTCTAATTCGTCATCAACGACTAAAATTTTAGGGATTTCCATAGAACTCAGTTTTTAGTTAAAGTAATTCACTTATTTTTTCTTTAAGATGTTCAAATTGGATCGGTTTAGTTAGATAATCATCAGCCCCGTATTGTATAGCTGTTTGATAATTATAATCATCTCCATAAGCTGTTACCATAAACACTCTGATTTCAGGATAATCTTCTTTGATAATTTTCAGCAGTTCTAAGCCATTCATTCCTGGCATATTGATATCAGCTAAAATGAGAATTAAATGATTTTCTTCCTTTTCTAGAGAGGTTAAAGCATCTTCAGCTGAAAAAACAAAAGAAAATTCTAGTTTTTTTTGTCGAATTTCTTTTCTAAACTTTTGTGTAAACAAGAGACTAATATCTTGTTCATCATCCACAACCATTATATTCATGGAACAATTCCTGAAAATTTTTCTAATTCATCAAAGATTTTGCTGCTTCATGAAACCTAGACAAACCTGGACAGGCTTGTTGTTCAATTCCTGCTTCAACCAAGGGAGACGGCTCCTTCAAGTCCACAGGCGTTTACCCTTCGACTGCGCTCAGGGTTTACCGATAAGCCATCGGCATTATTGATCCAACCTTGAGAATATGTTGATAAGTTTTAGCTAATAATGTGGTGGTTTTTTGCAGAAAATCTTCTCGAATGTTGGTTATTTTTTTGTGTTTCTTTCTTAGTTTCTGGTAATATTTAACCGCATTTTTAGATGCAGATATTCCAGAACGACGGTTGCCTAGCACCTTATTCCTGTTTCTCCACTGTATCTTTCCTAGCTTGGTTTTCGCTTCTTTAATGGAAGATGGAGCCTCCAAGATGTTTCCGTCACTAAGAGTGGCAAAAGTTTTTACTCCTAAGTCAATTCCTACTTTTTTATAACTGTGTTTCATTTCAGGTATTTTACAACCAGAAACGGCAAAACTTACATACCATTTTTCGGCTTCTCTTGATAGAGTAAAGGTTTGAGAAACACAGTTATAAGGGATAGCTTCCTTTAATCTGAAAGTTCCCAACGTAGGAATTTTTATTCTTTTTCCCTCCTTAACTAATACCTTGCCATTAGAACTATCTACTGTAAAACTACAGTTATATTTCTTCTTTTTGAAACGAGGTAATTCTGCTTTTATTTTAGGCTCTCGACCACGAGAAAATGCTTTTTTTAAGTCCCTAAAAGCATTCTGATAGATGCGAGATGAATATTTATTTGTCCATAAATATTCTGTCTGCTTTTTAGTAAGATTTGTAAAGACTTTCTTGATAGCATCTAACCGTTTTGAGTCACTGCCAGAAATTTCGGGAATATCCCAGGTGGATTTGAGTAAAGATAATCCATGATTGTACACAAAGCGAGAGAAGCCAGCACAGCCAGCAAAAAAGCTCTTTTGCTTGTTATTCAGCTTTAACTCTCTCTTAATTGCGTACATAGATGGCCATTGTTTCTAGAGATGTTCTATTATATCTGAATCCATACTCTATTAGACTGGCAAGTTTCCTGGAGCAGATGAAATATCCTAGACATTATGTACAGGTATGTCTAGAATTGTACAGGTTTTTGTCTTCTAGAAGAAACTCTTTTATGTTGTTCTAACGATCCATAATTGGACCAACGAATACAGGTCCTGAATCAGTTATGATTGGGATAAACGTTCCTGCATCAGTTGTCGCAGGAATGGGAACGCCCTGGGGAGTTACGGTTGCCGACTGAATAATAGCTAAAGCTTCATTACGGTCTAAAACCCGAAAATCAACCCGTCCGTTTGTTGCTCTGAAAACAGCGTCTTGAATGACTGGGTTAGTTAAAACTGCATCAACAAAATTTCCTCTTGTGGGGATGGGAGCATTACTCGTCAAATTGGTTGTTCCCACATAAAAGCTAATCTCAGCGGAGGGCAAATTACTAAGGTCGACACCCTCAAAACTACCTTCGATTCGAGGAGTAACAAACGAAAAATTCCCATCTTCCGTTAGTTGTCCTGGAAAAGGAACACGAAAGATGTCTCCGTCAACTACAGCTTCAACTCTAAGGGTTGCTGAAATAGGAGAATCTGCGTCAGCTATTTGCTTTGGATTATGAATACGGGTGTCATTAGGAACTCCTCTAAGGCTATCGTGAGTGCCGATAAGGGCATCATTGAGAAACCTTCGCCGATAGTCTCGCCCAGGAAAGGTTCTGGTTTGCGATCGCACCGCTACGAAAGTATCTGTTCGTAACAAATACATGGCATTTTGAACCGAACGAGGTTCTTGGGAAATGGAGTCTTCTTGACCCGGACCAAACCCTTCGGCCAGTTCGCTTTCTGGGTTTTCTTTCTCTTGATAAAAGGCTTCCAGGTCAAACGATTGGGGACTTCCCACAAAATCTTGTTCAACCGTTAACAGTTCACCGGCTTTCAAATCAACCGATTGACTCCCATCACGATTGGAAACCTTTAATTTCCCTCCAAGCACCCGAATCAATGACTCATTGTTCTCAGAATCATATCGGAGAATATAAACGGTCCCTGTATGAGTAATCTGAGTATTAGGGGTATTAACAGCTATTTTCTGCGCACCTCGAAGAACAGCCACCAGTACCGTTCCCTCCGTAACCGTTCCAAAGGTGTCACCTCCAGAAAAATAGAATTGAGCATTCGCCCCCATCCTGGCAATGGAACCTTCATTAAATTGTAATTTTGCTCGGGCATTATCCTTAGTTTCTAGGGTTTGTTCTGTAGCCAGATAAGGCTTAGGAAAAACTTCCTTTTCTGTTTTGTAAACATTGGCACAAGTTAATTCTCCCTCTCCTGTAGAGATAATTCCACATTCTCGTGTTTGAGCGAGTAAGGGGGTTATTTCCAGTAGTCCCAGACAACTCAACCCGATTAAACACTGTATGCTTTGATTAATTAATGGTTTGCTCACATCACACCTCTAAGATTAATGGTTTGTATGGTTACATAATTTTCATGGCTGACTAAAAGCGGAAAGTGGTACGCAACGTACCCACATAAATGGTATTATTTTGCGCTCGATGGCCTGGGTTGGTGACAAAAAAGAAGCCTGGAGTCAAAGAAATGCGATCGGTTAATTGATAGCGATAGAAGATTTCATAATGAAACCCTGTGGCATTATCTTCCCCTAATACCAACCCGTTTCCTGTTTCTAGTTTAGGAGGTTGGCCAAACATAAACGTTAAGAGATCCCCTTCACGATCAAAAGCATCAAACCATCCCAGAGAAAACAAATAGGTGCTACTATTAGCAAATCGGTTAGATTGGACAGAATTAGTGGTGGTGTAGCTTCCCCAAGCCCCAAACGTGAAGTTAGGGAGAAAACGCCATTGAAACGTGGCACCTACCGCATTAATTTGACTGGGTTCTAAAATTAAACCCGAAGTATCGGCGTTAAAACTACCGGTAAAGGTATCTAAGGTTCCTGTTTCGGAATAGGCGTTAACGTAAGTGACGGTAGCAGCAACAGTATCGCTAGGAGTATAGAGAAATTGTGCGCCCACCACGCTATTATCGGGACCAACAAACCCCTGTCTGGGATCGTTATCGTTACGGGAACCATAAGCGACTTGGAGTCTTAAGGGTTCGGCAATCAACCAGTCAAAGCCTACCCCTCCTGTGGGTGCGCCAATCCTCAAAATCGGGTTATTTTGGGTAAAACGGGAGATGGCACCCCGACCACTATCAATATAAGGGGTATTAGCCGATAAAACACTGGTCAGACTGAAACCGGTGGGTTTAAAGGTGAGAACCACGCGATCATCAAAGACTGCAGTTCGGTATTCTAAGCTATCCACAATCAGATCATTTCTGAGATCGTTTTGGTGAGAAAGTAAAGCAGCGTAAGTATTGAGGACTTGGGGGTTAGCAAAACCAGCGTTACTAAAGTTACCAGATGAAAAGGTGAGATTAAGACGATCTCTTCCGGTGAATGTGGCCACTAATCCCAGGCGAGAGACATAATGGAAGACAGTATTCGCTTTTCCCGTTCCTGGAGGCGATCCGCCGGCCGCATCCACTAAACTCATAATGGCTTCTCCCCCAAAAAAGACAGTGGTGGAGAATTGATGATCTTCTAAAAAAGCGGTACGATTCTCTAAGTTGTCGACTCGGGCCCCGAAAGCGATTAATTCTTGTTCAAATTCTTGGGCTAAGCGTTTAAGCTTTTCGATGTCTTCTCGCAAAACCGCGACATTTTCTTGTAGTAATCGCTCAATGGTATTTAAACAGGCGTTTAACCCGGCCGCAAATTCCCAACGACTTAACGGGCGATCGCCACGAAAGGTGCGATCAGGATAACCGACAATACAACCATAGCGTTCCACTAAACTTCTTAAGGCTTCATAGGCCCATTCCGTGGGGACAACATCTCGTAATTCAGAGACATTGGTAACTTGGGACATAGAAGTGTTGTCGGTTGACGTTTGAAAACGCTTAAATTTTCGACGACGACGGATTAATTCTAACCCATTTTCAGGGCTGGCTATTTCGGGTAAGTTTTGGGCTATCCACTGGTTATTATTATCTATCTCAAAGACTTCTTGAGTAACTTCGGAATGATTGTTAAACCAGTTTTCCTGGTTTATGGGTGCAGCTTTTGCATTTTGAGTTAATAGACAAAGCCCCAAAATGATGGGGATTTCTTGTAGAATGACTCTCCAAACTTTAAGCATTGTTTTTGCTTCCTCACACTTGACTTAAACAAAAGTAAAATTGCTTGAACACACCCCATCTAAATCAAAGATTATAGATGGGGATTCATTGGCACCCAGAAAGTTGTAAACTTCTAAGTG
>JASJDD010000135.1 GCA_030065735.1 Crocosphaera sp. | reverse complement strand
TTTTAGCTAAACGACATTGATAGCGCAGTATTTCATACTGCTCTGCTGTTAAGCCTCTAATTTGTATCGATTGCGTGACTAACATCCTCAAGATTTATGATGCACTCTTACTCATATTATAACATCTCAGTAAGATATATAGCGTGATGATTTTTAATGGACGCTTCGCGGTTGATTTTCTGGTCGTCATTCATCCCCACCGTGTAGACGGATGGGGTATTCTGACGACATTAGGATAAATAAGCAGCACTGTGTTAATTTATATTACGGATTTAATCGCGATCGCAAAAAAAAAGCCCCAAAGTGTGTTATAGGGGTTAGTATAAAATAAGGAAGATTAACGAATGTCTTCTTCTCGTTTAAGGCGCTTGATTCTGTTATGGTATTACGAGGTATCAAAATGCGCTCCACAATTTGCCCTGAGACATTTAGCTTCTGCTTGGCGTGACTGCTTTAGCAAAAAGAAAAAAAGACCGAAATTTAAAAAGAAGGGACGACATGATAGTTTTACTCTAGATGGAACTATTCACACCTTATCCTCTCATTCAATACAAGTTCCCGTTATAGGAAAACTGAAAACTTATGAGGGATTACCTACTATCCATAAACCCAAAAATGTCACCATTAGTCGAGAAGCTGACCGTTGGTTTATTTCCTTTAAAATAGAAGTAGAGTCCATAAGGACTGACAAGAAAATAGATGTAGTAGGGATAGATATAGAAGACTTGAATGTATCAGGAATGATGGCTAATCATCAAAAAACTAGGTCAAGCTATGGCCGAAGTTACGCCATTAAGCTAAGGAGTTTTAACAATGTTAGAAAAACAGGAAGGAAGTGGTAATTTTGGCTTGTGGGTTCTTGCCATCTTAGTCTTGATTATTTTACTTCTCGGCTTATTTTTTACTTTTCAATCGAATCAATCAAAAGGTGCAAACGCAAAGATTGACCCAGTTCAAGCTCGGCAGTTGTTAACAGAGTTGGCTGATAATACAGAGTTTCCCAACCTCTTATCGGGACAAACAGAATCAACCACAGATATCGAATTTGAGCAAAATGCTGGCCAGTTGCCAGATTACATCAGCTTTCGTAGTCAAAACCGCCATATGTTGTTAGCAGATGGCTCTTATGTTACTCTCCTAGGATTAAGTGCAGGGGTCGATCCCAATAGGGTGCGCGCTCAGTTTCTTCGAACTGCCTTTAGTGGTGCTAATAGTCACTTGAAGAATGAGGGCATAAACCTGACGGGACGGCTAAGCAACTTTTTTGTAGGCAAGCGCCAAGTGACGAATGTTGCCTCATTTGAACAGGTACGCTATGAAAACTTGTATCAGAATATAGATATTGTCTATGGGGAGAGTAATGGAAACCTCAAATATAGTCTCACAGTCCATCCTGGTGGTGACCCAACTGCGATAAGGCTAGCGTTTAATGGTGTAAAAAAACTACGGATAGATGAGGCTGGTAATCTCGTTATAGAGACCGCTGCTGGGAAAGTGACACAAGCAGCGCCATCCATTTACCAACAACTCGACAATAAACGCGTGACGGTCAAAGGTCACTATCAGATTTATGATCAAGAAGTAGGTATTGTTATTGATGAATTCGACCAAGACAGCGATTTAATCATCGATCCAGAGATTATCTATTCAACTTTTTTTGGCGGTAGTGAGTTCAGTATTGATGCTTGCCCATCTTTTACAGAAAGAGATATTGCGACCACAATCGCAGTCAATGGGGAAGATGAACCCTATATTGGGGGCTATACCTGTAGTCTTGACTTCCCGACTGAAAATCCATTTCAAGCTGATTTAGCAAGCGTTGATTTTGAAACTTTCACTGATGGATTTATCACTAAATTTGCTGCTGATGGCATGTCGGTAATTTTCTCCACTTTCTTCGGTGGCTCAGATTTGGACGAGATTCGGGCAATAACCTTAACACCAGATGGTTCAGTCGTTGCAACAGGTATCACCGCATCACCAGATTGGCCGTTGGCAGATCCGCTGCCTAATCAGGATCAGCTTTCGATGGGTATCACACCAGAGAGCGATGCCTTCGTTGTACGCCTAAACTCCCTCGGTGATACGCTTGAATTTTCAACCTATCTTGGGGGGATTGATGATGAGGAAGGCTTGGCGGTAGCCGTCGATTCGGACGGCGCAATTATTGTGGCTGGAAGAACTGGCTCAGATGATTTCCCTGTTACAGAGGGTGCTTATCAAGAAACGGAAGCTGAAAATAGTATTGTGGATCATGACGCGTTTGTTACCAAAATCGCTGCCGATCTTCAATCGCTGACATTTTCAACTTATCTTGGTACCTTTGGTGAGGATGTAGCTAACGACATCGCTGTTGATGGTGCTAACAATATCATTGTGGTCGGTACGACAAATCCCCTAGGAGACAACAATGCACAATTTCCAACCACTCCTAATGCCATCCGTCCCCTCAATGAGAATTTGTTAGACGATGCTTTTCTGGCAAAGTTCGATAATAGCGGTACAGCCGAGTTTGTCACCTTGCTTGGAGGGCCTGGTGTTGATGAAGGTAAGGCAGTGGCTAGCAACCTTAATGGAGAATTGTTTGTAGCGCTTGACACTGCTGATGCAACCGATCCGCCACCCAGTGAGAATGCTTACCAGGATGTTTCTGGTGGGGCAAGCGATGCCTATCTGATTAAGTTAACCCCTGATGGACAGTCAGTGCTTTATGGGACTTACTTTGGGGGAGCGGCTATAGAGGAGACGGTAGCCATTGAGGTTGATGCTTTTGGTAGTGTAACCCTCTTCGGTAATACTAATGGTGAGGGTCTGCCCCTTATGAACCCAATTCAAGAGCAATACGGCGGTGATGTCAGAGACGCTTTTCTAGCAAGCTTTACATCAAATGGTGATGGGCTTTTGTTTTCGACTTACCTTGGCGCTGATGGCGCTGATTTTGCCTTTGATGGTGCACTCGATAGTGAAGGTGCAGCTTATATTACTGGTAATACTCGTTCTGAAGAATTTCCGACCGAAAACCCAGTGCAGTCAGAGCTACTTGGTGAACAAGATGCATTTGTCACCAAAATCGACGAAACTCTCGCCGATTTTCGTTACGAGTATGTCTCCAAGGTAGTTTGTGGTGATCAACCAAGCGGTGATTCACGCCAGCTCATCACTGGAGCATATGGCACAACCGTGAATGTCCATTACCCTGGTGAAGGTCAGGCAAGCTTTCGTAAAAAGCTGGCACTATCCGTGCCGCCCGGAAACCAGCAACCAGGAGTGATTGTCCCACTAGCTGTGGATAGTCTGCGCTACGATGAAGCAATGGCAACTGACTGTGATGATATTCTGGAACGAGTTTCTGCTAATAATCCTGAAGAGTCTGATGCCATAGACGAGCATGGATATTTTGAAGGCTTTGTCGTTCTACAAAGCACTGATTCCCTAGATGTAGATACTGTCTATACCAGTGGCGAGTTACCTACAAATCAAGGGACACCGATGAATGCCAGCATTGATGTTGAACGAATTGCTGAGCGCGATCGCTTGCAGCCAGCAGATCTATTCATTCGCAAACAGGCCTTTGAGATACCCCCCATACGTACCTCTGGCTTTGCTTTTCTTCCTATTCCAGGCGGAGCAGAAGTATTCTATGTAGGCTATCTGATCTCCGTAGAAAACTTGGGTGAGGCTGAAGCATTTAACATTGTCATCAAAGATATTTTCAGTTGGGATGATGCTGTTGCTGTTATTACTGATCCATCGCTTTTCCTGTTTGAAAATGGTACAACAATGGAACTCGACAGCATTACCAGTTTCCCAGCACTCCCTGGCCAATTGCCATCCACTGGAATCATTAGAATTACTGCAGAGATTCCCTCAATTGCGCCGCAGCAAGTTTCCTCTGTTGCCTTCTGGACTGCTGGTATTCGTTCCACGCAGCAACTGGAAACCACTTTAGTCGATACCGCTGTCGTTACCAGCCCAAATGATGATCCAAATCTGGCAAACAACAGTGTAGAAGTCGTTACCAATTTTTAACCACCTATTACTCTCTCGGGTGTGTTGACGTTCTCCCCTGCTATCACGGCGAGGGGATTCTTGGTTCAACGACTCGCCATAACCTACTTATTGATTTGAAAACTGCTGTAAAAATCTTCCCTCCTGCCTCTTCGATGAAGATAAGAACAGAGAATAATGTTAGGATTTTTTATGTTGTAAGAGAGACAACAAAACTAAAATAGAAGATATACATAGAAATTAAGTGAGACAGTTTGCCCTGTGGTTTCTTCAATAGCAAAAATAACTTCACCCTTAGCAGAAACTCCTCAACGCCAGACAGGGGCTTATGCCTTAATCGATAGCCTAATACGTCATGGCGTTAAGCATATTTTCGGCTATCCAGGAGGAGCGATTCTTCCCATTTATGATGAATTATACCGAGCCGAAGCCAGGGGAGAAATACAACATTTCTTAGTGCGCCACGAACAAGGAGCGTCCCATGCGGCCGATGGTTATGCCCGCGCCACCGGTAAAGTGGGAGTCTGTTTTGGAACCTCTGGACCGGGGGCAACCAATTTGGTGACAGGAATCGCCACGGCCCACCTCGATTCAATTCCTATGGTAGTGGTAACGGGACAAGTGGGACGGGCAGCCATTGGTAGTGACGCTTTCCAAGAAACGGATATTTTTGGCATTACTCTGCCCATTGTCAAACATTCCTATGTGGTGCGTCATGCTGAAGATATGGCTAACATTGTGGCTGAGGCGTTTCATATTGCCAGCACCGGACGACCGGGCCCGGTGTTAATCGATGTTCCCAAAGATGTGGGCCTCGAAGAATGTGACTATATTCCGGTTGAACCCGGCCAAGTTAAATTACCAGGGTATCGTCCCACGGTGAAAGGCAACCCCCGTCAAATTAATGCAGCTTTATCCTTAATCGAAGCTTCAGAACGTCCTTTACTGTATGTCGGGGGAGGAGCGATCGCAGCGAATGCCCACGCTCAAGTGCAAGAATTGGCTGAACGCTTCCAAATTCCTGTGACCACAACCTTAATGGGAATTGGCTCTTTTGATGAACATCATCCCTTATCGGTGGGAATGTTGGGAATGCACGGCACCGCTTACGCTAATTTTGCCGTGAGTGAGTGTGATTTATTGATCGCAGTGGGATCGAGATTTGATGATCGGGTGACAGGAAAATTAGATGAATTTGCCTCCCGTGCGCGAGTCATTCATATCGATATCGATCCGGCGGAAGTCGGTAAAAACAGAATGCCTGAAGTTCCCATTGTGGGAGATGTGCGTCAGGTACTCGAACAATTATTACAGCGATCGCGGGAAATTGATGTTCCCCTGGATGCTGAAAAAACCCAACCTTGGTTAAATCGTATTAAGCGTTGGCGCGAACAATACCCCCTCATTGCCCCCCATTATGACCACAGTATCTCCCCCCAAGAGGTGATCGTCGAAATTGGTCGTCAGGCTCCCCACGCCTACTACACAACGGATGTGGGACAACATCAAATGTGGGCCGCTCAATTCTTAAATAATGGTCCTCGTCGTTGGATTTCTAGCGCGGGGTTAGGGACAATGGGTTATGGAATGCCGGCTGCTATGGGGGTTAAAGTGGCTCTGCCAGAGGAAGAGGTAATTTGTATTAGCGGTGATGCTAGTTTTCAGATGAATCTCCAAGAGTTGGCTACTTTATCCCAGTATGGCATTGGGGCTAAAACGGTTATCATTAATAATGGTTGGCAGGGAATGGTGCGTCAATGGCAACAAACCTTTTTCGGTGAGCGGTATTCTTCTTCTAATATGCAGTCGGGAATGCCTGATTTTGAACTGTTGGCCAAAGCTTTCGGGATCAAAGGAATGACGGTTAGAGAGCATTCTCAACTGGCTGGTGCGATCGCTGAAATGTTAGCCTATGATGGTCCTGTGTTGATGGATGTTCATGTTAAACGGGATGAAAATTGTTATCCTATGGTTGCTCCTGGAAAGAGTAATGCTCAAATGATAGGACTTCCTCAGTTAAAGTCAACCCAGTTGATGACAGAGTTAATCCGTTGTAATTATTGTGGTACCGATAACCCTGTAACTAATAAGTTTTGTCCTGAATGTGGCGCAAAAATTTAATTATTGGAAAGAGGAGTGTGAGGAGATGGAGACAAATGTAGAATTAAGAATGTAGAATTTAGAAACATGAAAATTCTACCTACTTAATTCTTAAGTTTCCCTCTTCCCACCCTTATTTTACCCAGTCAGCGATCGCGTTAGCCCATTGTTGATAACCTTCAGTGGTTAAGTGAACACCATCATTCGTATAAGTAGTTTTTAGTTGCTTAGACTCATCAACAAAATGAGAATAAATATCGAGATATTCATCATTAAATTGAGTGGCTAATGCTTGTAATTTTTGATTAACTTCGATAATATCTTGATTGTCTATTTTGATGGGATAATCTCGGTTATTGATGGGGAGAAGACTTTGAATATAAATTTGCGTTTCAGGGATTTGAGCTTGAAGTGTGGTGAGAATTTCCTTATAGTTAACAATAATCTGATCAACGGTTCTATTTTCATTCCATAAATCATTCACACCAATCATAATAAATATTTTTTGCGGTTGAGCGTCACTTATTTCATCAATGCGGTTCAAAACTCCTGCTGTGGTATCTCCACTAATTCCTCTATTTTTAAGATTAGTTTGGTTTAAAAGTTGTTTCCAATTTCCTTGATCGGTTAAACTATCTCCCACTAAAAATATATCTTGTTGAGATCCAGGGTTTTGACGAAATTCTTTCACTTTTTTTTGGTAGTATGGGGTTTGATAACTTTGGTCAGGAAATGAAGAAATCAAGGTGATTTTAGAAATTTGACGAATCAGAAATGGTATACCCGTTATGTTCAACCCGAAAGTTAATATCAGTCCACAGAAGATAATAACTAAAATGAAAAATCCGGTTAATGCAGATTGTTCTTTCATTATTTTATCAAAAAAATAGTCAAATTTGAGTCATGAACACTGTAACACAACCATTCTGATTGTAACAGGTTAGAATACTAGGTTACTATGTATAAATCAAACGTAAACATTATATTTAGATAATTTTTGGTTTATTTATTTAATAGTTAAACTATAGTCTTCATCATCGCTCAAAAAAGCCCATTCAAGGTCTTTTTGAGATTTGAGAGCTTTTCTAATTTCTGTTAAGTTGGGTTCAATTTTAACCCGCTTAAATTCATCGGGAAGTTCTTTGGGATCTACTTTTAAACAGATACTAGGTTGTTTTTTTCGCATAGATAATTTACAAGTCACTCCCTCAATTTTTGTTTTATTGACTCGTTGCATTTCTCTAATCAGATATTCTCGTAATTTAGTTCCTTGTTTTTCACTCATACTCGCTAAGACTCTGAGACGTTTTGCTTCAGCTTTACGCGCTTCTGTTATCGCTTCTAAATACTTAATATAATGGGCAACTTTTTCCGCTTTTTCATCAAAATTCGTATCAGCATTTAGCCACTCAGAAAACAGTTGATTAATTTTAACTTCTTTTTCTTCTTCGCTTAATTCTTCAGAGTCTTGCAGTTGATTAATTAAGTTTTCCAGTTCAATAATTTCTTGAGAAATATTCCAAAGGGTATGATTTGATTCAGTCATAAATTGCCTTCTTTTTATATTATTGTTATTAATTATAATCTAATTATATATGAGTTTAAATGATTTTAAGTATCTTTGCTTCCCTGTTTCCCAAAAAGAAAACCAATCACTCCCGTTGCTAAAGAGGTTAAGGTAGTTCTTGCCCAACTTTTTTCATCATTTTCAGCTTTAGGATTGGTTAAAATAACATAACTAGCAATTCCAATAAAAAGGATTAATATTCCTCCGACAATATACATCACTGATGTTTGAATTAATCCCTTCCAACGCTTTACTTGTGCATCTGTTTCTTTAATTCTTCTTTCAACTGCTGCATCTTCGTTTTCTCTTTGTATAATATTTGTAGCTAACTTCTCAGCAAGAGGACTTTGAGAGTTTAGAAACTTATCCAAATTTTCAGGGTTAGACAAATCAAGAGATTTATATTTTTGTGGTTCATTCTGCACTGGTTGAAAATCCTGTAATTTCAGTCATAATTTTTCCATCTTTAATAATAGCAAGATTAGCTCCTTGTTCTTCTGAGCTAATAGCAATGTTAATTAATGCTAGTGCTTTGCGTAGGACTTCTTTTTTTGTTTGATTGGTTGTTGCAGCTAAATTTTCTAATAGTTTGTTTTCCTGATCAGATAATCTAGGAAAATCATCATTAAGTGGTTCACGTTGTCGGTTAAGTTGTTGAAGTTGGTAAATTATATTTTCTAATTTTTCGTGATCTTCCATATCAGCCTCAAAATGAAGTATTTTCCTATCTAGTTTTATTCTATACCAATTTTATTAGAAATGTAAAAACTTAAATAGTTATTCACTACCCAGTAACGTAATAGATATACTATACTATTTTGTACTCAATCTGGTATTAGTCGTCAATAATTTTTGGATGCGTATAATCGATAATATTCCTTATTTATTAAGCTGACAATCAGGAAAAGTTGAAAAGTAAACTTTTAATGGTTCAAAATAGTAGCCAAAAGCTGAAAGAATTAGCAGGAATTTTAGGAGTTTAAGCATTTTGCACGATTTTTATAATGGGTTTTGAATAAGACTTTAATGAGGAGAAGTTGAACCCAATAGAAAATAAATAATGAATTATTTTAAGTTAATCTCTCAACTATTATTGGTTTGAGAGATTTTGCTTATTTAACTGACTTAGTGAGTTGTTGTTACCAGCAATATGTTACCTTAATATATGGGTTTTTACTCGTTTGATTATTAACATAAAATTTTTCTCAATCATGACGCTTCTAGAAACTATCAAAAACGACTATCAAACCTTTCCCGATCATCAAACCTATTCAGTTTATGCGGATAATGTGTATTTTAAAGATCCGATGACTGAGTTTACAGGAATTAAACGTTATCAAGAAATGATCCAATTCATGTCAACTTGGTTCAAAAATATTGATTTAGAATTACACAATATCTATCAAACCAATAACATCATTCACACAGAATGGACGCTACACTGGACAACTCCTTTACCCTGGAAACCCCCTATTTCTATCCCAGGACGCAGCGAACTGACTGTTAATGACCAAAACCTAATTGTCTCCCATATTGACTACTGGAACTGTTCTCGTTGGGATGTACTCAAACAACATTTTGTCCTAAATCATTCATAATAAAGATAAGTAATGTAAATTTTTCTGAAAAAATCATGCGTGTAATCCTCATGACTGGTAAAGGGGGAGTTGGCAAAACTTCCGTCGCTGCGGCCACTGGCCTCAGATGTGCTGAGTTAGGATACAAAACCCTTGTTTTAAGTACGGACCCGGCCCATTCCTTGGCGGATAGTTTTGATTTAGAATTGGGACATGAACCCCGTTCTGTGCGTCCGAACCTTTGGGGGGCCGAACTAGACGCATTGATGGAATTAGAAGGGAACTGGGGGGCAGTTAAACGGTATATTACCCAGGTATTGCAAGCCAGAGGACTTGACGGCGTACAAGCAGAAGAATTAGCGATTTTACCAGGAATGGATGAGATTTTTGGCTTAGTTCGTATGAAACGTCACCACGACGAGGGGGAATACGACGTTTTAATTATTGACTCGGCCCCCACAGGAACCGCGTTGCGTCTGCTGAGTATTCCTGAAGTGGGAGGCTGGTATATGAGAAGATTTTATAAACCGTTACAAGGGATGTCGGTAGCTTTGCGTCCCTTAGTAGAACCTTTGTTTAGACCGATCGCAGGATTTTCTTTACCGGATAAGGAGGTAATGGACGCACCTTATGAATTTTATGAGCAAATCGAAGCATTAGAGAAAGTTTTAACCAATAACAAGCAAACTTCTGTCCGTTTAGTGACAAATCCTGAAAAAATGGTCATTAAGGAATCTTTGCGGGCCCATGCTTATCTCAGTTTGTATAATGTTTCTACAGATTTAGTGGTCGCTAACCGCATTATTCCCGATACGGTTAATGATCCCTTCTTTGAAAAATGGAAAAATAATCAACAAGTTTATAAGCAAGAAATTCATGAAAATTTCCATCCTTTACCCGTCAAAGAAGTGCCATTATTTTCTGAAGAAATGTGTGGCATGGATGCTTTAGAACGATTAAAAGAAACCCTCTATAAAGATGAAGATCCCTCACAAGTTTATCATCAAGAAGATACCATTCGGGTTGTACAAAATGGTCAAGATTACAGTTTAGAATTGTATTTACCAGGGATTCCGAAAGAAAAGGTACAACTGAATAAAACAGGGGATGAATTGAATATTAGAATCGGTAATCATCGTCGTAATTTAGTGCTACCCCAAGCATTAGCTGCGCTGAAACCTTCGGGGGCGAAAATGGAAGAAGATTACCTAAAAATACGCTTTAGTAGTGGGGTCGCTGCGAAAGCTTAGCTTGTTAAACAAGTTAGTAGGGACTTAATAATATTAAGCCCCTTTTTCTACTGATTCCCTCCTTACCCAATCTGGTTTAATACCCCAACTTCTATAAGTTGCCAGAAATGGATTAGGGTTTGAATCCCCATTCTATTTCTCTCCTGACTCCTGACTCCTGTATTCTGACTCCTTCTTCAACTCAAGACGTTAATGATGAGAACCATTGAGATAATAATCTCTCGTTCCTTTTGCATCTAATGCGTCCCCTAAACGGTTTAACGCATGAATATAAGCGGCCGTTCGCATGGAAACCCCATCTTGTTGGGCGATTGACCAAACTGCTTCCGCTTCTGTCATCATTTTATCTTTCATTCGTTCATTAACTTCTGTCCTTGTCCAATACAAACCACTGCGATTTTGTACCCATTCAAAATAACTAACCGTTACCCCTCCGGCGTTGACCAAAATATCAGGAAAAACATAGATTCCTTTATTATCTAAAATCGAATCAGCAGCAGAGGTAGTTGGACCGTTAGCAACTTCAAAAATAAATTTTGCTCTCACATTATTCGCATTTTCTGCTGTTATTTGATTTTCCAAAGCAGCCGGAATCAAAACGTCAACATCTAACTCTAATAACTCCTCATTCGTAATACTTTCATGTTCACCAATATTGCAAACGGTATCTTCACAATAAATGGCTGTAATCCCCTGATGTTCTTTTTTATAGTTACGAATGCTGAGAATATCTAATCCTTTATCAGCATAAATTCCCCCTTTAGAATCACTAACTGCTACGACTTTATAGCCGACTTTTGCTAATAATTCTGCTACCACTGCGCCAGCTTTTCCAAACCCTTGTACCGCAACAGTTGTCTTTTCTGGTATCAGTTCAAACTTAGGAAGAATGGTTTGAATAACATAATAAGCACCGGTTCCGGTTGCCGTATCTCTTCCTTGACTTCCTCCCATTGTTTGGGGTTTTCCGGTAACCACACCAGGGCTAATTTTTCGCTGGATAATACTATATTGATCCATCATCCAACCCATGATCATTTGATTAGTATAGACATCGGGAGCAAGGATATCAATATCAGGACCAATAAAGTCGGCGATCGCTTCAATATAACCGCGACTTAGCCGTTCTAATTCCTGTTTTGAAAGTTCTTTGGGATTAAGGGTTATTCCGCCTTTCGCACCCCCAAAAGGTAGGTTTAATAAAGCACATTTAAACGTCATCCAAAAGGCTAAAGATTGCACCTCATCCATCGTTACATTGGGATGATAACGAACCCCACCTTTTCCCGGTCCTCTGGTATCATCGTAACGCACTCGATACCCTTGAAAAATGCGTAAAGAACCATCATCCATTCTCACAGGAATAGAAACACTTAAACTGGTTTTAGGATATTTTAACCGTTCGCTGGCATCATCAGAAATTGATGTATATTTTAAAGCTTTTTCGAGTCTTGTACTAGCATCAGCAAGTAGTCCATTCATAATTGTTTTATTCCTTAGATTTGAGACAAGTTTTTAAGGGACAGACAAGCCATTTTTACCAAATAATTTTCCTTCTTAATTAAATTTTAAGATATTAAAGTGAAGATTGTTAACCCAACTTAGCAATTATTTATTATCAGCCTTCTGCCCCCTGCCTCGGAGCCTCCTGCCTTCTTCAAATAAAGTAGAAAAGGGAAAGGTTATTTTTCACTCTATTCTATTTAAGTGTTGAAATAATTGAGTCACTTTATTGATATCTTTATCCCCAGGCGATCGCTCAACCCCACTGGATAAATCAATGCCATCCGGTGTTAAATTGTCAAGGGCTTGTACAATATTGTTGGGGTTTAATCCTCCTGCTAAAAACCAAGGTCGATCAGGCTCAAAAGTGGCTAAAATGTCCCAATTCAAAGTTTTTCCTGTTCCACCTAACTGTTGAGGATGGTAAGCATCTAACAGTAAAGTATCAATCACCTCCCTATATTGAGGAATGTCTAATAAAGACTCTGCCGTTTTAATTCTAAAAGCCTTAATAATTTCCAAATGAGGCCATAGTTGTTTGATTTGAGCGCAAAATTGAGGCGTTTCATCCCCATGAAGTTGTATACCCGTTAATTGAGCTATCTTTAAAACCGCTTCAATATCTGTTAAACTAGCGTTGGCAAAAACACCTATGCGGTCTATGGTTGTGGGCAAAACTTGAATAATCTCTTGAATTTGTTGAGACTTAATATAACGGGGCGATCGCTCAACACAAATAAACCCTAAAGCCGTTGCTCCTAAGTTAGCGATCGCTTGTCCTTGTTCGGCCTGAGTAATACCGCAAATTTTAACACGCATTTTGCTTAACTCCTAATAATTGTTAAGTATTCAAACAAAGTTAAATTTTGCCCAGAGAGATGCTTATAATGCCTTTTTAGTGCCTTTTGTTTAGATTCATACCTTCAAACAGGAGTTTAATCCATGCTCTCAAATATCATCATACTGGCTGACGCTACCCCTGTAATTACAACCTCATGGAATTTATCCGTAGGCGTGATTATGATTACAGCCAATCTCTTTAGCTTTATTCTTGGTTATTTTGCCATTCAAAAAACAGGCCAAGGTCCGGATCTTCCCTTACCTCAGTTAGCCTCCAAGAAAAAATTTGGACTCCCAGAATTGTTAGCAACCGCTAGTTTTGGTCACATCTTAGGAGCCGGAATCATCTTAGGCTTATCCAATGCCGGTCTTCTCTAATCATATCTTGAGAGTGAACAGTGAACAGTAAACACTCAGAGTTAACCCCCCTGGCTTTCATCCCTCGATTTTCGTCCCTCAAGCAAGACCTGCTCTTGCGGAGGAAACCTCCGCGAGCTTCCTTGCTCAATCGGGGATTTCTCGCCAGGGCAGGGGTTTTGTGATACACTTTTTCCTAAGAATTGATTATATGGTCTTAACAAGGATTTATTATAGGAATAAGTTTCAACACTGTGTCATGCTTTTTTTGAGGCAGGGAATTAACACTCAGTTACGAAACACCCTCTATAAGCTAGAATTGCGGTGATTACTCTAACCTTACTTCATCCGACCAAAACCACACCTATCCAAAGTTGGACATTTGAGACCACAGCGACCATTCGTATTGGTCGTTCTGCAGATAATGAGGTCGTTCTTTACAGTGCCGTAGTTTCTCGTCATCATTTAGAAATTTGCTACGAAAAAGACCACTGGGAAGTCGTGAACTTGGGAACCAATGGAACTTTTATTGATGGAAAATTAATTAGTCAAAAACAGGCCAAAGATGGCATGATGATTCGTTTAGCGAGTTCTGGGCCGACGATTCAAATTCATATTTCACCAGAAGAGTCATCTGTTAAACGTCAACTTGCTCGAATTAATCAATCTCACTCATCCCCTTCTGTTAAACCGAGAAAGTCATCGGTGGAAGACACAATTACCAATAAACCCAGTCATGATTAATCGATCATAACGATAGAAATTGTTATCACGAGTTAGGGAACAGGGATCATCAAGAAAAATAAGTTATACCTTATCTAAGACAGAAAAGCTATATTAATGCGTTTATGCTGCTTTTGGCTTGATAACATCTTTAGGAATTTTAATCCCCGATAAGTCTAGACCATCAAATTGTAAGGCGGTAGCAACGTGAAAATTTTCGAGAAAGTTAATGAGCCATTGCATTTCACTCTCATCAAAGTCTTCATAATTTTTGAATAAAATTGCTAATCTTTTTTCTAACGCTAGAAGCATTCTTTGTTTTTTATCTCGCTTATCATGAGTATTGGGGTCGATGGGATAACAATGAATAAGTTGTAAAAGAACATTTAAGGTTTTCTTGGTTCCCATGTTACTCAACATATCGATGAAGAAAAAATGATTTTTATCATCGTCAATAATCAATAATTTAAAACAGTAATCAATGGCGATTTTGATTAAGGCTAAATCTGCTTTTGTATCATTATAACTTGCTTCTTCCCCTCCTAAATTAGCTAACAGTTTTTGAGTAACGAATGCTTGCTTATAGTCACTCGGAAATAAGCTACTAATGACTTTATAGAGCATCATTTTGCATTCTAACAGAGATGCTTTTTCATAATAACTAGATACCATTAAAGATCGCTCTTTAAATTTCTTTTCTGTGGCTTTATGATAACAAATTGAGTGATATAAAGATTCTTTAGAGAGTTGAGTCGGATTTTCCCAATCTTTTCCTACCGTTCTAGAGGAAAATGCTCCCTCTAAATCTTTATTATTATCTTTCATCGTTTCTTGACGAAGATAACGATGTAAATTAACGGAATAGTTACTTACATATTGATCTTGTCTAACCTGGGTTGTTTGTCCAAAACTGGTGTTTTCTGACGCTCCTAAATAAAAACTATAGAGATGAGGATAACGAATTAAACGTTTTCCTAATCGTTGTTTTCGCTTCCAAGCTGGTTCATCGTCTTCGGCTTCTAACTTCTTATATTTGTCAACAGTTATTTTTAATCGTTCAAAGGCTGTTGGAGTTTCTGGATCTCCTTCTATTTGTTTTTTTTGACTAAAAAATGGTTCTAATGAAGGATAAATAGTCGGTTTATCTGCTGTATTTTCTAAAATATCAATTAACCGACTTAAAGAACCATAGAGATCATTTCTAAACCGTCGATCTAATCCCAGATTATTAACAAAGTAACAACAAACTCGGTTAAGAAAATAACTAATATTTTCGGGAATATTACGACAAATTTTTATTAAGGTACTAGAATCTTGCAAGAGTAATTCTTCTAGTTTATCTAAATAAGTATCAGGCTTATTTTTAAAGTATTTGAAATAATCTTCAAATAAACTTTCTTCTCTAGCTAAATTCTCAAAATCTTGTTGTAAGTGGGTAGCTGTAATCATAAGTTTTCTCCTTGTTACTTTCTATTATCCCCCAAATTTCTTGATCGGTATGGATGTTAATCACTAGATAGACAAAAGTTCTATAAGCAGAATCATCTCTCAACTTCAACCCAAATTTTTTGATTAATTGGTGATCGTTTTGAGAATCTATTGTGATTAGTGTACTTGATTAATACCTGAAAAGTTGTGATTCTAATCCTCAATAGTTGTGATTATGATCACTGATTTATTACTTAAATCTTTTAAAACCTTGGCTAGTTGTTTTCTTTAACCCGAAAATAATTAAATTGTTTTGTCGTTTATTTTCCCAACTTAATCGATTAATAAATTCATTTTTGGAGATCATTTTTCATCTATAAAAGTTTTTCTTTTTATTCATCATTAAGGTCTAATTCCCTTTTTAATAAAACATATTTACCCCCTTTAAAAGTTGAGGTTCCTAATAGAAAATTTGGGTCGGATAGTGACCTTAAGTATGAATCAATTTTATCTATTGATTTAGGAACTGAAACGGCCTTAACCGCCTACAATGGTCAAGAATTTCTAGAAATAGAAAATCAAAG
>JASJDD010000134.1 GCA_030065735.1 Crocosphaera sp. | reverse complement strand
GGATGATAGCCAAATTTTTCTGGTACTTGCTTAGGGGTTAGATACACAGTGTCCGTTTCATTACTATTTACCCCTATATACTACGCTATATTGTTACTTAATGGTCAGACTAGAAAGTTTAGTTATTGTTGGGTTTCGTTCCTCTACCCAACCTACATAGGTGTAAGGTGGGGAGTGCATCGCCCTACTCGTCTTCTGGTGGTAATCCTAACGCTTCTCTAAAGTCTGGGTCGTAGTTTGCAAGTTTCCAATCCCTTGCTTCTTTAATTTGTTCTACTGTTATGTTTTTAGCCCCTCGAAGATTCGCCCCTTCAAGATACGCCCCTTTAAGAATCGCCCCTTCAAGATTCGCCCCTCGAAGATTCGCCCATTTAAGAATCGCCCCTTCAAGAATCGCCCCTTCAAGATTCGCCTCTTCAAGATTCGCCCCTACAAGATTCGCCTCTTCAAGATTCGCCCCTTTAAGATTCGCCTCTTCAAGATACGCCCGTTCAAGAATCGCCTCTTCAAGAATCGCCTCTTCAAGATACGCCCCTACAAGATTCGCCTCTTCAAGAATCGCCCCTTCAAGATTCGCCCCTCCAAGAATCGCCCCTTCAAGATTCGCCCGTTCAAGAATCGCCCCTTTAAGAATCGCCTCTTCAAGATACGCCCCTACAAGATTCGCCTCTTCAAGAATCGCCCCTTCAAGAATCGCCCCTTCAAGATTAGCCCGTTCAAGAATCGCCCCTTCAAGAATCGCCTCTTCAAGATACGCCCCTACAAGATACGCCCCTACAAGATTCACACTATAAAAATCTCTGAACAATAAATTAGAGTCTTGTAAATTAAGGAAACTGAGACATTGCATCATAAAAACTTCATCAGTATCTTTCCGTTGTCCTAACAATCTTCCTATCCATTCCCCAAAAGATTCAGGAGTCGGCCAATTAATATTAGACAGGTTTCCTGTTACCCTGGCACAAGCATTAAGAACTACTAATAAAGCTTCTTCTGCATTCCGAGACTGTCTCATTTCCACCTGGAAACTAGGACGAGGGCTTAACCCTTCCATTGGCATTCCATTGATTAACATACACTCAATTAAATGACATAACATTTCTTGCCATTGCTGTACGGTTTTTGTTTTCTGTAAGCGCATTTCACCCAAAACAAAATCAAATAAATGGATATCTATTGCTGATTGTCCGCAGACTTGAATCCATTCCAGTAACGCTCTTTTTTCATCCCATCCTTGCCGTAACGTATTTTTCTTCCTCGCTAATTCTTCATCAATTAATTTAACTGTTTCTATAATTCTCAACGCCGTTAAATATTCGCCAAAACTTTTGTGAGTAAATTCAAAGGTTTTTTCACTTTCTCGAATCTGTCCACTTTCTCGGAAATAAAATGCAGCTAATAGTCGAGTAATGCTGGCGCGAGAATCACTTTGAAAACAATCTTGAAAGCGTATTAATAGTTCTTGTAAACCACTTCTGTTGCAATGGGTTTCAATCTCTTTAACGGTTGTAGTTCGTACGTCACCATGCCAACAAGCCAGGGCAATTTCTTCTAAAATAGCGATAAATTCTTCTTGTTTAATGCCTTCAATAATTGAATGACCTTGTTGTTCGTAACCTCGTTCATAAACGGCTGCTAATAAGTCTTGATAAATTTCATTGAGATTGGTTTCTTCAGTAAAAGTAATATGCTCCCGTCCATAACTCAAAGCAATTAAATAATTTAAGAGAGGTTGGGCGGTAATTTCTTTTAAATTGTCTCGTTTTAAAACGTCTGGTAAACCTTGATAATCTTTTCCTTTCCGTTCTCCATAACGTTTCCACCAATCATCTCTTTGATCTTTATCTAATAAGTTTTCTGGATCAATATAGTTATGTTTTTCCTTATCTTCTTCTGAAACAAAATAAGGACATAAAGATAACAGTTGTTTGTCTTGCCGAAATTTACTATGGTGTGCTTGGATAACCACTTCTCGACCACTAATTAAAACTTGCAAACGAGTTTTATAAATATTAAAATCTCGGACTTTATCCCGTACTTCTTCCACAAATTCTCTGGCCACTTCTTCGGCAATTTTGCCTTGTTTTGATAATTCATCTAAACCATCAAAAATAATCAGCAACCGTAACTCACTATTATTAGGATCTAAAGGATTTTCTGCTAAAAAGCCATCAAATTGTACAAATTCTTCCACTGCTTTGATTAAATCATCGCTTAAATTAAAGCGATGTAAGGGAATATAAAGCACAGGGATTTCATTTTCTTCTGCTAAACTTGCTGCAAACATTTTAGTAAAGGATGATTTGCCACTACCTGGCCCACCTGTTAATAAGCGAATAGCATCATTTTTATCAGCTTCTTTCACCCAAGTTTCTAAGAAATTAGATAGTTTAGAAACAATACGTTTTTTTTCTTTTTCTCGCAATAAAATTTCATCAGTTTGATGCTTACGGGATAAAGAAGCGCAGGAACTATTTTTGTCTTCATAATAAGCTCGTAAAGGGATATAAATTTGTTTTAAACTAAACGCTTCCCAAAACACAGGTTCTTGAATTTGTTGCTGTAACCAAGCACGATATCGATACCATCCCTGTTCCCGTTTATTTGCCTGGGTAAAAGGGGTGTCTAACTGTTCAATTAAAATTAAATAATCTTCTTTGTTATTTTGCCATTCTTCTGTTAACGCATACACAAAATATTCAGGAAAACGATTACTAATAGATGCTGCTTCTTTTTCATTTTCGATTAATGGTTTTAACCAGTGTAAAAAGCCTGTTTTTACCTCAGTAATAAGCGGTAAATCTTTAGGATAAGTAAAAAAGCGATCGCTAATCACAATAGGATAATTATCTAACGCATCAGATAAAGAGCGAAAAAGTTCTTTCGGGTTTCCTGGTTCTTCTATAAATAAATCTTTATTACTCTTAATTAACTTTTTAATAGTAGTTGTTAACGCTCGAATAATTAATAATCCTGCTATCTCTTCAGGTTTGGCTTCTAATCCAAGTGACTCTAATAATTCAACCCCATTTTCTGCTAAATCATCCCATTGCAGAAAAGCAATATTAACGGCTCCTTTTCCTACCGTTAACAAAAAACTTTTGAGATCAAGATTAATTTCTTTCTCTAAAATTTTTTTGGGTTTAGTTACTTCAATTTCGTGAGAATCAGTCATCATTTACAAGTCAAAAGCGAGTGACTTTGCCCAAAGGGCGCGGTTATATTAGAGAAATAAGTAGTCGGACATAATTAACGAAGTCAGAAGTCAGAAGTCAGAAGTTCCTCACTGCGTTCCGGCGCTATCCCACAGAAGTTCCTCACTACGTTCCGGCGCTATCCCACAGAAGTTAGAATCAAAAAAGGTGAATTCATATTTTATTTTAGGGCGGCAATTTTCTGATTAATTGTTACTTCTGACTTCACACTTCACACTTCTGACTTCCTACCCCCTGCCCCCTGCCTTCTGCCTCTTCTCAACTGTAACGTTTATTTTTGTCCAGGTACTTAGTGACATTTTTCCACTTTTTTCGACATTTTAACACTTTTTTCTATGTATTAGACTGAAGTTTCTCCTTAAGTGATAAAAATTAATTCAAAAATTCCACTTTTTTTAGGACTGACATCCAATAAAAAATTCAGTAATCTAAAAACAGTTAGCCAAAAGGCAGACAAAACGTCAACTTTAATCAACTTCGTGTGGAGTGTTCTCATCATGAAAAAGGTACTTATTGCTCTCTTAAGTTTAACCACTGTCAGTGTATTCGCGACTCCTACCCTGGCCAATGAAACGGAAGTTTCAGGAGATAAAGTTATCATCCAAAATTCATACCAAGGTAGTTACCAAAATGGGACTGGTAACGATAATTTTCAAGAAAGTACACAAATTCATCGTGAGGTTAATAACAGAAAACCTCGACAAGCTGGTAGTTACGGTGCTGTCCAAACCGTTGATCAATACCAAGAGCAAATGGGAGAAATGAACCGTTCTCAACAAACTATCATTCAACGCACTGAAATGAGAAATCGTAGAGGCCCTCGTCGTTAATCGACACTCTTGTCTTTAACTGTGCTTAACACTTAAAAAGACAGGGTGAACGATGAGTTTGCTAATTACCATAACAATCATCTTCTCCTGTCTATTCTTAATCTTCTTAGTTATTTCCAGTGTAGCACAGTGGAGTTCTCAACTGTTGTGTTGTATGTCTTTTACCATTAGGAGGGCAAACCATGTACGGGAAAGCCTTCATGCTTTTACTAGCCATTGTCATGAATTTCTCAATCCCGATAAGGTCTAATGCAGGGGAAGTGCAAGTTCAAACGGGTCGAATGAATATTGAACATGGTCGCGATGGTAATACAAATATTGATACAGAAAATATCCAACTTTCTGTCCCTAATCATCGCTCCCGTTTCCACAATTATTTCCCTTACAATTCCTCAGAGCAATCTACTTTTCAAGGGTGTCGTAATGGTCAAATAGTCCATCAGTCTAATCAACAAATTAATCATTCTAATCGGACTAGCAGCCATCGTTCTACCGCCCATTATCAATGTCGCTAATTCACCCATTGGTGACTAATCCTATGAATCAAATGCTCATCAAAACAGCATTTGATTCATCCTAAGTTTTACTAAATTTAGAGGAGTGTTATTGTATGAAAGCAATCAAATCACTTAGCCATTTTTTGCTATTTTTTCTCATACTTGAGTCTTATTTTATAACCTCAGCGAAGGCTCAATGCGTACAAGGAGATATGTCGGTTCAATATAGCATTAGTGGTTCTCAAAAACCCACTCAGAGAACCAATGATGTTACTATGGAAAGTAACCCTAACTGTCGAGGAAATGCCAGCGTTACCACAGGGGTTCAAGGAAACATTGGTCCGAATGCGACTGAACAAAATCGTCGTGTTAATCATATCCAACAAGGTAATAATAAGCATCCCCAAATCCCCAATGGAACAACAGTACAAATCCGTTCCAATGTGCGAGTTGATGTGGATAATCCTGCTGATAGACTTCCTCATCATCCCAAAAAATAAAGGTGTTTTCTGAGGTAAATATATGTCTTTAAAACCTTTAGTATTAGCCACTGTTTTGACTGGGATTTTGTTCGGTATGGTTTCAGGATTTCCTCAAGAAATTAATGTCATCGCTCAAAGCTCAAGGTCGATTCAAAGTAGTTTTGTTAATTTGAATGTTAGTGAACTTAATCAACCGCTTTGGTTAGAAATTCAAGGGTTAAATGGAGCTAAAGTTCAAGGACAAGTTAAATTAAATGGACAAGTGATTCAAACCTTACAAGGAAGTAGCAATCAAGTTAATTTGTCTAACTATTTACGTCGGGGAAATTATCAAATTACTCTCCAGGGTAACTATTATCCTTCTCAGGGTTCAGTGCTAATTCAATTGAAAGGAAATCAAACCCAACTCACTCAACAAACCAGTGGGAATGGTTTACTTAATCAACAACTGAATATGGAGGTTAGATAAGTCTGATGCGACAAAAAATTAGTCAGATTGGAGGGGTTAGTGTTATTTTATTAAGCTTGATAGCGTCTCCCAGTGTTGCTCAAACAACGACCAGTCAAACAGGTAGTATAGAAGCAACGGTTGTAGGAGAAAATAATCAAGTTTACCAAACCATTCACCAAACCATTATCAATCATCCTGGAAAGGGTTCAATTCAAAGAAATCCAGGAAATTACCAGAAAAAACCCAAGAAAAGTTCTCGTTCCGCTTCTCATCGACATTCTCAGACAATAGAACATCCTCGTGGTAATCGTTATTAATTTAACTGCGTAAATTAGCTGAAGTTTAGCCTCATGATTGAGACTAAACTTCAGTTTATGGGGTGGGATAGTCAGTAAAACATTAATTAACAAATGTACATGATAATGTTAAAATAATGTAGATATATATTAGTATAGTCCACAATTAACTGAAAGCTATTGATTTTAGGGTATTGCTATAAGCTCCGTCCAAATGTAAGTCAATCAGAAAAGATTGACCGATGGATAGATCTGCTTAGGGCTAACTACAATTGGTCTTTAGCTGACCGCATAGATGCCTATTATCAGAGATATATTTGTGGAGACTATTGTGACTTAAGAACTAAATTTATTGTTACTCCTTTAAGTTGTTCATTAGGAGGGGCAACGGGTAATCCTTGGTCTGACAAAGGTAAAAAAAGAAGTGCAGTTAATATACAAATAACAGAGCTTCCTAACCTAAAACAAGCAAGACCTTGGTACGCAGAAATAGATTCTACTGTTTTACAACAAAATCTAAGACGGTTAGATAACGCCTATAATAACTTTTTTCAGCAAAATCGAGGATTTCCTAAGTTTAAGAACCGAAGCACCTTTCATTCTTTTACTTATGCTACTGGGGTTAAAATAAAAGGGAATAAAATCTATTTGCCTAAGTTGGGATGGGTAAAATTTTATAATTCTCGTTCTATCCCTGATGGGTTTAAGCTTAAGTCAGTTACGGTAAGAAAAAAGAGTAACGGTTATTATGTTTCAGTCAGAATAGAAGATAAATCTGTTCCTAATCTTTCTGTTAAAAAGTTAGAAGAAGTGCGGAATGCACCGCCGCTTTCCACCTTGAATTCAATTCAAGGTGGGTCGGCGGTCAAAACCATTACAGGATTAGATATGGGTTTAGGTAAGTTGATTTATTGTTCAGATAAATCAGCTATTGATAATCCTAAATTTGCAACAAATCCTAAAACTAAACGATTACAACGTATTCGTCAAAGGAGAGTGAGTCGAAAGAAAAGAGGGTCTAATAATAGACGTAAAACTCAACACAAACTGTCTAGATTGAGCCATCGAATTGCCACAAAAAGAGAAGCTTATCAATGGCAAGTGGCTAACAAAATCGTTAATAAGTCTGATGCCATTGCTATTGAAAATTTAAACATCGCTGGCATGATCAAAAAATGTAAGCCCAAATGGGATGCCAACACAGGGAGGTTTCTTAAAAATGGACAAAGTGCAAAAAGAGCTTTAAACAGATTAATTGCTGATGCTTCGTGGTATTCATTGACCCAAAAAATTGAGTACATGGCTGCTAAGTCAGGAAAGATTGTTTTAAGGGTTAATCCCCGTCATACTTCGCAAGAATGTTCGGTTTGTCATCATATAGATCCTGATAATCGAGAAGGAGAAAAATTCCTTTGTACTAACTGTGGTCATGTTGATGATGCCAATTTTCAAGCTGGTATTAATATCAAAAATAAAGCGATTAATCACTATGGTTTAAACATAGTTAAAAAGATCAAGACCAAGGTACGGAGGGACTTGCCGGAACCGAAACAATTAACTTTGTTTCAAACGCCCACCGTTGAACTAACAACGGGTAAAAGGAGAAAGCGGTTGAGGGACACGCCGTCGCACGGCGCAAGTCCAATCAACCAAGAGAAACAGTCCGCCAGCAATGGCAAACGGGTTGTGCCTGGGAACTTGAACGAATATGCTTTTCAGTTAAGTCTATTTAATCAAGAAAATAACCATCCCGATAGGGATTCGTTATGAATCTCCCGTTTTCCAAACGGGAGAGCGTCAAAAAGAAGTAAATTAGTAATTGCTTAATCTCTCAATAAACATCTATGCTTTTATAGAGTAACTTTTAAACAACTGCTGCTTTTTCTAGTTAAAAAATAACCAATAATTTTGTATATGTACTTATGAATGAGAAATGGGTTAAGATTGATATTAAACGAAAAACTTGGCAAAAGTTACGTCAATATTGCCAACTATCGGGACAAGAAGAATCAGCAGTTTTAGAAGAAGTAATTTCTTTACTTGCTCAACCTTCAATTTTAGAAAATGATGATAAACTTCAACAATTTCAGGAATTTTCTGAAACAATTCCTGTCCCTATTCTTTTAATACAACCTGCACACGGAAGAATTAACTATGCTAACCCTAAAGCCCTCTCTATTTTAGGATTTTCCTTAGAAACTTTAGTCAGTTTATCCCTTTTAGATTTATGCGAAGAAAGTTCTCAAAAACAATTATTCATCAACCAATTAATAACCAACAATTTAAGGGGAAACTACGAACTTAAAATCAAGAAGAAAAATAATAATTATGTCTATGCTAGTATTTTTTTACAACCTCTACAATGGAATAAAAATTTGCTCATGGTGTCTTGGTGTGATATTACAATTCGCTACCATGTTGAACAAGAATTAAAAGAAAAAAAGGCATTTTTACAATTAGTTTTAGATAATATTCCTCAATTAATTTTTTGGAAAGATACTAATTCTGTTTTTCTTGGATGTAATCGTTTATGGGCAAAAGCTTCTGGAATGGTAGACCCAGAAGAAGTTACAGGAAAGACTGATCGTGATATTTATAATGATCCTAATAATAAGCATTTAGATCCCCCAACAAAGAATCTCAATTATTATCGAGCGCAGGATCTTCGTGTCATTAAAACAGGAGAACCAGAATTAAATTTTGTTGAACAAAAACGCAATCCAGAAGGAGAAGAAGTTTGGTACAATACTAATAAAATTCCTATCAAAGATAATGATGGTAATATTGTGGGAATTCTGGGAACAATTGAAAATATTACTGAAAGAAAATTAATAGAACGAGAATTATTTGAAGAAAAAGAATTGGCAAAAGTCACCCTAAACTCCATTGGTGAAGCTGTGATTACAACTAATTCTCAAGGAATTATTCAAGACTTTAATCCTATTGCTCAACAATTAACAGGTTGGACTTTTCAAGAAGCAATAAATCAACCAATTTATAACATTTTTAACCTCATGGATAAAGCAGGAAACACCCTTGAAAACCCGATTTATACCCTGCTACAAAGCCATCAAAATCAACGGGAAAGAATGTCAGGTATTCTACAGGCTAAAAATGAAGAAGAATATGAAATCGATCTGGTTATTACACCAATTCGGGGTAATAATTATCAAATTTTCGGTGCCGTTTTAATCTTTCGTGATATTACTCAAGCTTCACAATTAGCTCATCAATTATCTTGGGAAGCGAGTCATGATGCTTTAACAGGGTTAGTTAATCGTAGAGAATTAGAAAAACAATTAAATTTAGCTTTAGAAAGTTTTAAAACTGAAAATATTGAATATATTTTGTGTTATTTAGATTTAGATCAATTTAAAATTATTAATGATACTTGTGGCCATATTGCTGGAGATGAATTATTAAAACAAGTCACTTATTTACTACGAACAAGAGTCCGTAGCAGTGATATTTTAGCACGATTAGGAGGAGACGAATTTGCTTTATTACTTAGAGGATGTTCTCTGGAAAAAGCGGAAACAATTGCAGATAGTTTAAGACAATTGATTAAGGATTTTCGATTTACTTGGGATCAGCAAGTCTTGTCCATTGGGGTTAGTATCGGAATTGTTGCTATTAATCAAGAAACTCAAACAATTACTTCTATATTAAATGCAGCCGATGCTGCTTGTTACGCAGCTAAAGAAAGGGGAAGAAACTATGTTTATGTTTATCAATCTAGTGATAGTGAAGTGACTAAACAAATCGGTCAAAGTCAATGGATTGTTCGATTAAATAACGCACTGACTGATAACCTTTTTCGTCTTTATTCTCAAAAAATTATTTCTATTCAATCTCCCGAAAAAATACATTATGAAGTTTTATTAAGATTATTAGATGAATCAGGAAATTTAATTTCTCCATTGGTGTTTATTCCGGCGGCTGAACGCTATAATTTAATGACAGAAATTGACCAATGGGTCATTAGTAACTTTCTCAAAAGTTATAGTGAATCTGAGCAAACACAGTTTAATAATTTGTATACCATTAATTTATCAGCTATTAGTTTAAAAAATGATCAACTATGTGATTTTATAGAAGAACAATTATCTTACTATAACATTAATCCACAACATCTCTGTTTTGAAATTACAGAAACCACTGCTATTACTAATCTCACTCAAGCTGTTCAACTCATTGAAGCAATAAAACAGCTAGGTTGTTATTTTGCTCTTGATGATTTTGGTAGTGGAATGAGTTCCTTATCCTATCTAAAAAATCTACCGGTTGATTATTTAAAAATCGATGGAAGTTTTGTTAAAAATTTAGCCAAAAGTACAGTTAATTATGGGTTAGTTGATTGTTTTCATCGTATTGGTCATGTTATGAATATGGAAACCATTGCGGAATGTGTTGAAGATCAAGCAATCTTAGAAATTTTAGGAGAGATAGGAGTTGATTATGCGCAAGGATATGGTATTGAAAGACCCATTCCTTTATCATTTTAATCTTTTTTTAAAGTATGTTGACTCAGTTTATATTAAAATCAATTGTCTGTTTATAGAATAGTGTACTCTAGCAACATAGTGGGAATTTTGTTATATTTTTGATGTTAAAATATTCAAATGTACATTGATTTGATCAAAAATTTATGATCAATAATTTTTTACTGGTTATAACAGGTTGGAATATATTTTCTGCGGGTTTATGGTTACTCTTAGTGACGATACAGATTGAAGCATTTGCTAACCCTGCAAATTCTCATGAATTGACGACGAAAAAAAATAATAATAATTTTGGTATTGAAACGAGTCCTGAAGAAACAAAAATAGTAGAAACTTGTCCTTTAAATCCTCAAAAGAAAACTTGGTTTTCTTCTCCAAGTTCTCTATTTTCTCTAAAAGTTGAAAATAAAATAATTAACATTACTCTCATAGGAAATACCGCTTTTACAACTCAGGAAATTTTAGAAATGACTGAGATCAAGAATTTCCTCAAAATTTATGCAAACAAAAATTTAGACTTGGAAACATTTAATCAAATTTATAGTAGCTTAGCTAATATAATTACTAATTACTATTTAACTCAAGGTTATATTACTTCAAAAGCAACCATTAATCCTTTAACGACTATAATAGAACATAGTGAAGCAAAGATTGTTATTATTGAAGGGAATATTGCTGACTTGAAATTAATAGGAAGAAACAATTTACACCTAGCTTATATTTGCGATCGCTTACTTTTAGCTATTAGTTCACCTCTCAATATTACCGAATTAGAAAAACAATTACGACTCCTTTCATTTAATCCTCTTTTTGAAACAGTTGATGCTAAACTTCAAGCATCAGGAAAACCCGGATTAAGTATCATAGAAGTAACAGTAAAAGAAACTAATAATTGGAAATTTGGCATCGGAATTGATAACTTTTCACCCCCAAGTATTGGTTCAGATCGTAGTGGAACTTTCTTAGAAAATAAAAACGTAACAGGATGGGGAGACAATCTTTCTCTGTCTTATTATCGCTCAACCACCGATGGAGGAAATACCCTTGATGCTACTTATCAACTCCCTTTAAATACCCAGGAAGGAACCCTACAAATTCGCGTCATTCCTACTTGGACAAGGATCACACAAAACCCCTTAGATGACTTTAATATTACAGGAAATAAACAAATTTATGAAGTGAGTTTTCGTCAACCTTTATGGCGTGATTTATCCGATGAATTTGCTTTATCAGTAGGGTTTCGTTATCAAAATGGACAAACCTTAATCAATGGAGAACTAGCACCCATTGAAAATGCCAGAAATCGTTCCACTATCTTACAATTTGGACAAGATTATTTAAGTCGAGATGAACAAGGATTTTGGTTTTTACGTTCTCAATTTAATTGGGGAGTTGATTTATTTGATGCTACAATTCGCTCAGGTTCAACCCCTGATAGTCGCTTTTTTAGTTGGTTATTTCAAGGACAAAGAATACAGCGATGGGATGAAAATAATTTGATGATTGTTAAAGCAGAATTACAATTAACCCCTGATCCCTTATTACCAGATCAATGGTTTATTATAGGAGGAGCAGAATCAGTTCGGGGTTATCGACAAAATATTAGGTTTGGAGATAATGGTTTTAGATTGTCCATAGAAAATAGGATGACAATTATGAGAAATAATCTTAATCAATCTAGTTTGGAAATTGCTCCTTTTTTGGATATGGGATCGGTTTGGTTTGCAGATGAAAATAGTAATTCACCTAGTCAAAAGTTTCTCATGGGTACAGGGTTAGGATTAATCTGGAATGATGTAGCTGCAATTGAAGGATTAAACCTCCGTTTAGATTATGGTATTCCTTTAATTTCTTTACCCCGTTTCAGTAATAATCTTCAAGAAAAAGGATTCTATTTTCAAATTAATTATTCTCCATAAGTCGTTGGAGAAAATCAAAGTTACTTAAAGATGAGGAGTCAAAAAAATGAACTTAATAAAATCAACAATTTCTTTAACCTTTATCGGTCTATTGTTAATAGGAATAAGTAAGATGAATCCTACCTTTGGACAATCAATTATTCCTGCGAATGATGGAACAGGAACTCTTGTTAATCAAGAAGGAAATCAATTTAATATTGAAGGAGGAACTTTATCAGGAGATGGGACTAATCTTTTCCATAGTTTAGAAAAATTTGGACTCAATGCTGAGCAGATTGCTAACTTTTTAGCGAATCCCCAAATTCGTAATATTTTAACCCGAATCGTCGGGGGTGATCCCTCAATTATTAATGGATTAATCCAAATAACAGGAGGTGATGCTAATTTATATTTAATGAATCCTGCGGGGATTGTTTTTGGACCGAATATACAGCTAAATTTACCAGCAGATTTTACCGCTACTACAGCTACAGGAATAGGATTTAACAATAATCATTGGTTCAATGCTTTAGGCAATAATAACTATCAGATTTTAACAGGAGATCCCTCTCAATTTGCCTTTGATTTAGCCCAATCGGGTAGTATTATTAATACAGGTAATTTATCCGTTCTGAAAGGTCATAATTTAACCTTAATCGGGGAAACCATTATTAATACAGGAACCCTAAACGCACCAGGGGGAAATATTACCATTGCAGCGATTCCAGGAACCAATCGCATTAGAATTTCTCAACCCGGAAGTCTCATTAGCTTAGAAATTGTTGATCCCAGACAAACTAATTCCCAATTATTAGGGATTAAACCTCAAGATTTACCCACATTACTAACAGAAGGAAGTCAAACCTTAGACTTAAATATTACTGCAAAAGAGAATGGAACCATTCAATTAACCCAACAAAATATTAACGTTCCCACTCCATCAGGAACCCTGATCACATCAGGAACCCTAGAAACCTCTTCCTTTAATGAAATTGGCGGGAATATCACCCTTATTGGCGATCGCATTGGGGTAATAGACGCTCAAATGAATGCGTCAGGCCACACCGGAGGAGGTACCATCAGAATTGGGGGGGACTATCGAGGACAAGAAACCATCCCCACCGCACAACGCACCCTGATTAATTCAGGTTCAACCCTTCGCAGCGATGGGATTAACGAAGGAAATGGGGGCCAAATCACGATTTGGTCAGAAGAAGCAACCGGATTTTACGGCCATATTAGCGTTCAAGGGGGTATTTCTTCAGGAAATGGGGGGTTCGTTGAAGTTTCAGGGAAACAAAGACTGATTTTTCGAGGAACGGTCAATACCAGTGCGGTTAATGGTGATTTTGGCACCCTACTTTTAGATCCCCTCAATATTACCATCAAAGACGGCCCTGGGGATGGTGCAGACGATGGGATAGATACCTTTATGGGAAACAATACGGGAGAAATCGGCCAAATTTTCAGTAATCAAGACCGAAATGATACTGCTCCTACTATGATTTTTGAGTCAGAATTAGAAGGGTTATCAGGGGATACCAATATTATCATTGAAGCAGCCAACAATATCATCATTGAAGACTTATCAGACAATGCTTTAACTTTTCAACCCGGTTCAGGAACCATTGTTTTTCGGGCCAATACGGATGCAATGGCCCTAGGAAGTTTCAGAATGAGTCCTGATGATGGGATTATTGCACCGGGAAGAGATTTAACCATTGAACGTATTGGAAATGGCTGTGGACTAGAGAACAGTTGTCAGGTTATCGTGGGTAACATTGACACCTCTTTTCCTGGGGGTGGTGGTTCCGTTACCCTTAAGTCCCAAGGAAATAGCAATGATAATTCTCCCGTCATTACGGTAGAAACCATTAACACTTCATCAACCAATGGTAGTGGAGGAACCATCGATATTGAAACCTTAGCTACCAGTGGAGACATAGAAGGAACGGTTACCATTAGTGGAATTGATTTTGACCCAAATCAAACCAACCAATTTACCGAAGAGATGCTCAACACCAGAGGAATTGATGGTAATTCATCCATCATGATTAATGGGGTTGAAGTTGAAGTTGAGGAGACTCAACCTCCACACTCTATGAATGGTGACGACAATATGAATGGTGACGACAGTATGAATGGTGACGACAATATGAATGGTGACAACAATATGAATGGTGACGACAGTATGAATGATGACAACAATATGAATGATGACGACAATATGAATGATGACGACACTATGAATGGTGAACTACCTGTGGTTATCGATTCTCGTTTAGAATTAGTGGTTAACTTAAATAACGCTTATCGTGGGACTTCAAAATTAGGGGAACCAGCTAATGGTAATGCTTTGACCAGCAACTTAACCAATGATCAAGCGCTGCTGAACAACATTGAGTTAAGTTTTAGCACAGACTTTGTGAACCATTTAGGGATAGAACCCGTATCTCCTTTAACACTGGAAGAAATTCAGGCTATCTTACAAGGGGCCCAAAAGTTAACTGATCTCAAACCTGGTTTAATTTATATCTTTTTTCGGCCTTACTCTACTTCTGTTGAAAACGGCCAAAATCAAACCCTATGGACGTTTACCTCTTCCCCTCAACAATCTCAACCACAAGATACTCAAACATCCCCAAAAGACCAATTAGAATTAATGTTAGTCACAGCATCGGGGAAAATTATTCGTCGATCTATAACAGGAGTAACCCGTGAACAAGTTCTCTCAACCGTTGCTGACTTTCAAAGCAAGATTACTAACCCTCGTCGTCCCAGTGCTTATCGTCAACCTGCTCAACAATTGTACCAATGGTTTATCCAACCCCTCAAAGAACCCTTAAACTCAAATAACATTGACACCCTTGTTTTTATTGTGGATCAAGGGTTGCGTTCCGTTCCCATGGCTGCGCTTTATGATAGTTCACAGTTTTTAGTTGAACAGTACAACATGGGTATCATGCCCAGTTTAGCCCTAAGTGATACTCGCTATCAAGATATGACTCAGCAACGCGTGTTGGCCATGGGTGCATCAGACTTTACCGAACAAAATCCCTTACCGGCGGTTCCCTTGGAATTATCGGTGATTGCTGATCGCGTTTGGCAAGGGGACTCCTTTCTCAATGAAAATTTTACCCTTAATAAGTTACAGCAAGCTCATCGCTCAGGAAAATTTGGCATTATTCATTTAGCTACCCATGCTACTTTTGAAACGGGAACATTAGGCAACTCTTATATTCAATTTTGGCAAGATCAACTCACCTTAGACCAGTTAAAAAAATTTAATTTTGGCGATCCGCAAATTGAATTGCTGGTATTAAGTGCTTGTCGTACTGCGTTAGGCGATCGTGAATCAGAGTTGGGGTTTGCTGGTGCTGCGGTTTTAGCTCAAGTTAAAACGGTGTTAGGGAGTCTTTGGGAAGTCAGCGATGAAGGAACCTTAGGGTTAATGACTCACTTCTATGAACAATTAAATCAAATTCCCCTCAAAACTAAAGCCATACGAGAAGCACAATTAAGCTTATTAAGAGGAGACGTTTACATCAAAAATGGTCAATTAATTACGCCCAATAATCGCTTACCTTTACCTCCTCAACTCGCAGCATTAGGGGATCAATCTTTTGAACATCCTTATTTTTGGAGTGGGTTTACGTTAATTGGTAGTCCTTGGTAAGTGACATCCTCCCCAACTAAATCACAGATTATAGTTGGGGCTTCCCGACTCACGACGGGATATTTCTGCCCACAGAGGCTTTATACCTCTACGCCAGTTATCTAGGCTCATCGCCC
>JASJDD010000133.1 GCA_030065735.1 Crocosphaera sp. | reverse complement strand
CTCGCTCTAAATATCGATTTGATTTAAGCAAAGATTCAGAGACTCAAACAGCCGATAATCTTATTAACCAGATTAAACATATTCACAACACAATTAGTAATTTAGGGCATAAGCAATATAAGCTTATGAATCTGGCTAAAAGGTATAAGATGTCGGAAAGACAGTTAGAAAGACTCTACATTGCTTCTTTAATTCAGGAGGATAATCACCCCATACAAACTTTAAAAGAACTTAGAGCTAAGTATGGGAATAATGTTAATGAATGGTTTGTACAAGGTCTGCTTCCTAAAGGTTCTGTTACCTTACTCCATTCTCTTGGTGGTGTCGGTAAAACTCGATTAATTTATGATTTAATGTTTGCCATGGTGACGGGAACATCCTGGGGTAGTCAATTCCCAGTAACAGCCCAGACAAGACGCTGTTTAATAGTCCAAACAGATGAGTCACCAAATGACATGATCCGAAGTTTAAATAGTCGTGGCTTTACTGATGATATGCCCATCTATGTGAAAACTAATTGGTCAGTTGAACACTTACCTGAGTTACGAAGAGAAATCATTGAAAATAACATTGATGTGGTTCTCATTGATTCTCTTACCAGTGTTAACAGAAACTCCATTATTAGTGAGAATGACACTGAGTATGCCCGACCAATTTTACAGCTAAAAGATTTAGCTCAAGAGTTAAACGTTTCAATCGTTATTAACCATCATTCCAATTCAGGAGGCAAATCAAGAGGGACTAAAGCTATCCATAATAGCGTCAGTCAGGTTCTTTGTTTAAAACTTCCTTCTGAACAATCAAAAGCCTCTTGTCCTAATCGGTTACTCATTTTTGAAAAGTCAAGATTCAGACGGCCAACTGAGTATAAATTAGCTTTCAATTTTGATGAAGAAACCTATCAATGGTCATGGGTTTGTGAGGGAGAAAATCGTGAGCCAAGTGAGGAAGATAGTATCTCAGATATTATCCTTAAATTGTTGATGGAAAACCGTAATAAGTGCTTCTCTGCTGAGGAGATAGCTAAGCTCTGTAAATTGGCTGTTAATACAGTGAGGAAGATTTTATTTAAACTGTCGGAGCTAGATAAACTCATTGGTCGAAAACGATCTAAAAAGAAGGGAAGACCATGGCTACATTTCTTAAGGTGGGATCTTGAGTCTCCACCGCCTGAAGAAAATTTATCTGAACAAGAGGAAGCTGCTGCTGAGTTAACTAATCCTGAACCAGAAAAAATTGAATCAGAGTTAAATACATCTGAACCACAGGAGATAGAAACAGAATTAGAAGATAAAGAGGATCTTACTGATCTTACTGATCTTACTAATCCAGAAGGGGTGGATCAGGTAGAACCCAGTCAGGGTAAGCGTTCTATCTTCCCTGATCCGACTATTGTAAAAATTCCAAAAGTTTTAGCTGAGCAAAAACAGAAAAAATGTAGATCAGGGATCAGTGAGAAAAAAGTAAATCCTGAAAGCGTTGTACAGTTACCAATTGAAACCAATTTGCTTACTGATCCTCTTCCTGATCTCGTTACTGATCCACAGAAAAAGGATCAGGAAGGAGGATCAGTAACAAGACCACAGGAGATATTTGTAAGGTATGTAGGTACTGATCCTGAACTAGCAAGGATATGTGCTTTATCGAAAGACATAAAAATACTTGGAAAAATTGATGATAAGGGTATGTGTTTCATTTGGGCTGAGAATTGGAGTCAACCTACACAAGTTTTCTACGATGATTTAGCAGAACCTGAAACGACATGAACTTATGACTGAATATATATACACAGTATATAGACAAACGTATAGACATATTAAAGGAGATGTCCCATCCCAGTTAGAAGGAATGTACTAAGAAAAGGTTTTCTATCAGTGGGAGAACTAGGACGGGAATAAGCCCCCTCAAGGGTCAAAGGAAATACAAAAGTAAGGGGTTGGGGCTTATTCCCTAAAATGCACTTGATGAAGAAGTAGGCGATTTTATAGCAATATGATCATCTAAAAGGACTTCATCAAGTAACATTTTCCTAGTTCTTAATAAAACTTATAAACTTTTTGTAGATTGAAGTTACCAACTTGATATGTTCCCCCCTATAAGAACATTAGAAAAGGGTTACAATAATCGGTATAGGTTGTTAACACTTAATATTCCTAAGTCTCTGGAGGAATGAAAATGGAGTTTTTCTTGACGACAGTTACAGCTATCGCAGCTATTATAGGAAAGAAGATTTTGGAGAAAAATGGGGAAAAAATTGGTACAGTTGTTAACGAAAAGGCTGAGAAATTTTTGTCTAAGTTAAAAGAAAACTCTTCCGCTCTCTCAACAACATTGGAAGCTGTCCCAGAAACTCCCTTAAATTATCCCGAAACAATCGGGAATGTAGAAAATGCTTTGAAGAACAGTTCAGAATTAGAGAAAGTAACCAAAGAATTCTTAACAGTAGTTAATGAAGAAAGCATCCCTAACTTACAAGAGGTGATGTTAGAGATATCAGAAGCATTAAAAGCTCGACCTAATCAAACTGATACTTACATTAATAAAATCGAAAAGTTAGTCAATTTAGCACAAGGAAATGCGAAGATTGAGATAGGAAGTCAAACGATTCAATTATGAGTCAAGTCGCCCGATGAGGCTCGGGTTAAAAGAAACCCTGAAAATTTACCTAGAAGTGGTGTCCTCCAATTTGTGGGACGAGAAAAGACATTAGAACAACTGGATAAACAGCTAAAGGAATCAGAAAGAGTTGCTATTTCTACTCTTACTGGAATGGGAGGTATAGGAAAAACTGAATTAGCTTTACAGTATGCTTTAACTGATAAAGATAAAGATTTAGAAGACCGTACTTATAAGTCAGGAATTTGTTGGATTAATGTATCAGATCAGGGGGATGTAGGAACACAAATACTGAATTTTGCTAAGGATTATCTAAAAATTTCTATATTGGAAGAAGGAGAATTAGAAAATAGAGTAAAACACTGTTGGCAGCTTTGGGGTCAAGAAGATATTTTAATTATTTTTGATGATGTTAGACAATATAAACATATTAAAGATTTTCTACCTCCACAGGAAAAAAAATTCAAAGTAATTATTACAACAAGAAAAGAAAGGTTAGCAGAAAGTCTTAAAATATTTACTTTGGACGTATTAGATAAAAAATCTGCTTTAGATTTAATTATTTCATTTATTGGTGAAGAAAGAGTTAATGAAGAATTAGATGAAGCTAGGCTACTTTGTCAAGATTTAGGATATTTACCATTAGGATTGGAATTAGTATCTAGATTCTTAAAACGTCGCCAAAATTGGTCAATTAAGAAGTATAGAGATAAATTAAAAGATAAAGGATTAAAAGTTAGAGGAATTCAAGAATCAACAGAAGACATGACGGCTCAAAGAGGGGTCAAAGCAGCATTTGAAATCAGTTGGCAAGAATTAGAGCAAGAAGCTCAAGATATAGCTTGTTATTTGAGTTTATTTGAAGTAGCTCCGATTCCTTATCAATTAATTAAAGAACTTTGTCCTATACAAGATGAAGACGATTTAGAAGATATTCTAGAAGATAGTTTAATCAATCTTAGTTTAATTAAAGATTTAGGTAGTCAAGTTTATGAAATACATACTTTAATTAACCGATATTTAAGAGAAAAACTCTCCGAATCAAACTTAACGAATGAAGTTAAGAAAGCTTACTGTAAATTAATGGTGAGTGTGGCTAAAGAAATACCAGAACAACCTGTAAAAACTGATATTCAAGCATTAACTATAAAAATTCCTCATTTAACAGTAGCAACTAAAGAATTAAATGAATGGATAGAGGATGAGGACTTAGCTTGTCCGTATGTCGGAATAAGTCGGTTTTACGAAGGACAAGGTTTTTATAAAGAAGCTGAACCTTGGAGAAAACAGTGTTTAAATATTATTCAAGAAAGATTAGGAGAAGACCATCTATCCGTGGCATCTAGCCTCAACAACTTAGCAGAGTTATACAAAGCTCAAGGAAGATATGGAGAGGCAGAACCTCTTTATTTACAGGCTCTTGAACTGAGAAAAAAACGACTAGGAGAAGACCATCCAGACGTGGCATCTAGCCTCAACAACTTAGCAGCATTATACAAGGCTCAAGGAAGATATGGAGAGGCAGAACCTCTTTATTTACAGGCTTTTGAACTGTGTAAAAAACGACTAGGAGAAGACCATCCCTACGTAGCATCTAGCCTCAACAACTTAGCAGAATTATACAAGGCTCAAGGAAGATATGGAGAGGCAGAACCTCTTTATTTACAGGCTCTTGAACTGAGAAAAAAACGACTAGGAGAAGACCATCCAGACGTGGCACAAAGCCTCAATAACTTAGCAGAATTATACCAGGCTCAAGGAAGATATGAAAAGGCAGAACCCCTTTATTTACAGGCTCTTGAACTGTTTAAAAAACGACTAGGAAAAGACCATCCAGACGTGGCAACTACCCTCAACAACTTAGTAGGCTTATACAGAGTTCAAGGAAGATATGAAGAGGCAGAACCCCTTTATTTACAGGCTCTTGAACTGAGAAAAAAACGACTAAGAGAAGATCATCCAGACGTGGCAACTAGCCTCAACAACTTAGCAGGATTATACCAGGCTCAAGGAAGATATGAAGAGGCAGAACCTCTTTATTTACAGGCTCTTGAACTGTTGAAAAAACGATTAGGAGAAGACCATCCTAATACAAAAACTGTTAAGGAAAATTATGAAAGAATGAAAGAGCAAATGGAATAACTCCTGAGAACTCAAGATTGAACGTCCTATGAACAAACATTATAAAATAGGCTAGATAGTTCGGACATTGACGGCACAAGGGCCTTTCTTTCCTTGTCCAACTTCATACTCGACTGTTTGCCCTTCATCTAAGGATTGGCTTTGAACTTCTGAATAATGGACAAAGAGATCATCTCCTCCATCCTGTTGTGCGATAAACCCATAGCCTTTCTGGGTATCGAACCACTTCACTTGACCTTGTGCCATAAAACTGTTTAAATCTCATAGGAAGAATAATAATGCTGCTGTTGATGGGTTTAACCGTCTTCAGCAATCGCATCTGGCTTGATTATATAACTTATCAAAAGGACTTGGCACGATAAGTTTAAACAAGGTATTTAACTATACAATGTGATTTTTATACAGATTGCTATCGAAGCAAGCGATCGCCATGATAAGAGGGGATTGAAGGGGTTTATTATTTAACAGCTATCCTTTCGTCACACATAAGTTAACAAAAGAAAAAAAGCTGAAAGGTAGTAATAAGGGGGTATAGAGTTAATTATTAAGGAAAACAAAATAAGAAAAGAGGACTTATATTTTTAAAAAGTATAAAGTAATTCAAAGAAAAGTGAAAAAACAATTAAAAGAGATGAAGATAAATAAATAAAAATTAAGGAAGAAAGTGAGATAAAATGAAAGTAAATGAAAAGCCTAAAAAACTTATTCTATCTGGGTTGTACTAGAATTGATTTAATGGATTAGACACATAAAAGTTAAAGAATAGAAGAGTATTTACTCATTAAGAATAAGAAAAAAAGGCTCAAAAGTCAAGATTGACTAAAATCATATTTAAAAGAATAATGAAGGGAGGATAAGACAATGAAAGCTTGGGTAGAAGAAGAACTGAAATTTCTAGATTTAGGCGATAAACGCTTAAATACAAGACTTGGAAAAATGATATCAGAGTTATCTGAACATCCTTATGAAACGGTTCCACAAGCGATCGCCCCTTCTGCCTGGAATAAAACGAAATGGGAATGAGTATGGGGAAGGATTGCGATCTCTCCGAGATCCGCTCTGCGGTGCGCAGTTGTCATTAATGCAGGTGATGGTTGAGAGTGATCGGCACGAACAAAGAAAAGGCGATCGCGGATGATGAGAAATGCGCCAGAGTCTTGCCGTGAGGATGTAATAGATTTATAGTTCAAAAGAACCTAATCAAATTGAACTTGCTCAAGATGTTAGTAGAAGTTGTTCCATATAATCCGCAATGGAAAAAATCATTTGAATCAGAGTCTAGGCAAATAGCCAAGGTTCTAGGGAAAAATCTAGTGGTCATTCACCATATTGGTAGCACTGCTATTCCCAACATTTACGCTAAACCAATTATAGATTTGTTAATAGAAGTTAAAGATATTAATTTGGTGAGAGAACAAACCCCAGCAATGGTAGGATTGGGCTATGAAGCAATGGGAGAATATGGACTTGTGGGTCGTCGCTACTTCCGCAAAGAAAACCCACCAGGGATTAGAACTCATCACGTTCATATATACGAAATTTATTCTCCAGAAATACAACGCCATTTGGCATTTCGAGACTATATGATTGCTCATCCTGAACAGGCAGAACAATATAGTCACCTAAAACAAGAATTAGCTCAAAAATATCCTGAAGATATTGAAGGTTACATGGATGGCAAAGATGAGTTTATCAAAAGAATAGAAAGAAAAGCGATAAAATAATCGTAGAAATCGATTCCTTACATCCTTATTTGATGGGGCTTAGTAAGAGAAAAAAACGAAATGGAAATGAGTATGGGGAAGAAAGTGCGATCACCGTTGTCATTAATGCAGGTAATGGTTGAGAGTTGTCGGCACGAACAAAGAAGAGCGATCGCTTGTTCTGTGAGCAAAAAAACGAACGGTTACGAGTGTGGGGAAGGAGGAGCGATCACAGTAAGGACAAAAAAAAATTATTTACTGTTAAGAACAATAAATAACTTGTGGTGTATGCACCCGCTTTTTGAATCCTGTTTCGGCTTAATCCCAAATAATTTGAGAGTGAAAGAGTCAGGGTCAAGATAACGCTTAAATCAAGGAAGAAGAGGAAGTTTAATAGGTTGAGTCGAGGGAAGGTATTATCCTTCGCCCCTCTCATTTAGATCCGTACGTGCGTATTTCTACGCATACGGCTCCCGACAAATTAGACTTTTCCAGTCTTGCCCATGTGGATATCTTGGTGACAGCTTTGGTGAACCGCTAAGAGGTTCTTAGGCTTCCAGTTATCATGGTGTCCGTCTATGTGATGTAGGTGTACCCTTTCATCATCAATAAATTTCAATCCACAATGTCCACATGAATGGTCTTGTCTTTTCAGACATTTAGAGGTTGCTCCGTCATAAAGCTTGCTGTTACGCTTACTCCAGTAAACGGTGTCCCCGTCGTAGGGCGATTTATTCCCTTTGACGTTGACGTGGCGGTTTTCACTGTATGGTACTGCTGGAAAAGCCTTCTTGATAAGCTCTGTTGCCGTATATCGGTTCAGTTTCTTTTCTTTATTGAAGACTTTGAATGCTCTATGGTTCATTCTCCATAAGGAGAAGCGAGAGCCGTCCAGTTTGCAGTACCGATGATAATTACGCCATCCTCTGACTAGAGGGGCTAATTTCTTAGCTTTTACCCTAGCCCCATAATTTGAGCAGTTGACGATTTCCTTGACTTTCTGACGGAATGCTTTGTAATTGTCCTCTGATGGGACGCATCTAAACTTCCCGTTGGATTGCACTTTGAAGTGCCATCCAAGAAAATCAAATCCATCTGTCGCTAGAAGAAGTTTGGTCTTTCTTTCACTTACTTTCAGTCCTCTGACTGCTAAGAATTCCTGTATGTCCTTGAGTATCTTGTCAGCATCGTCAGAGGGCTTTAGAATGATAACCATGTCATCCGCATAACGGATGCTAGTATGGGTGTCTTCTATGCCGTCCAATGCGACGTTAGCTAATAATGGACTTACCACCCCCCCTTGGGGAGTTCCTTGTTCTGGAAATTCTGGACTGACACCTGATTTTAGGCATCTCCATATCCCAATCTTGATTGACTGAGGGGCTATAACCCTTTCCATAATTGAGGTGTGGTTAATCCTGTCGAAGCACTTTTCAATGTCTAGCTCAAGTATTCTCTTGTTTGTTCCGTTTGACATGGAGCGTAGATGATTGAATAAAATCTTTTGAGCGTCGTGCGCTGAGCGTCCGGGTCTGAACCCGTAGCTTCTGGCGTGAAAAAGTGGTTCATGTGCTGGTTCTAAGGCGTATTTAACAAGGCATTGCCATGCTCTGTCTGCCATAGTTGGAACCTTGAGCATTCTGGTTGTACCGTCCTTTTTGGGGATGGGTATTTCTCTTAGCTTTGAGTGTTTCCAGTCGTGTGCCTTGAGTAGCCTTTCTGCTAAGGCGAACCGTTGTTTGAAATTGAGGGATTTTACCCCGTCTATTCCTGCGGTTTTCTTGCCAGTGTTTAGCTGTGATATTTGTCGGACAGCGAGTAGTCTAGCAGCTAAGGATTTCAGAATAAGCTTTTGTATGTTCCTGGCTCGTCTAGTGTCTTCTGCTTGAATGGCTTTGAACAATCTTCTTTGGAGACGGAAAAGATTTCTGCGAAATTTCTTCCACGGAAGGCTCTTCCAGAGTTCACTAAAATCTTTGATTTTGTGTCTAACCATGTTCACCTCGGTTAATCGTTTTCTTTTTGCCTCAAAGCAATTACGCTTTGTCCTACCCGAATAAGCGAGGGTTCTGCATCTCGTCTTGCCTACTCAGGTTTCGACTATTTCCTGAGACTCGCTTATTCGTTTTTATTCGTTCCGTCCGATGATTGATTGTCCCTTTAGATGGAACCGCTTTGACTATCGGAAACCCAAGGTTTTGTCAGTCGTATGGAAAAATGCTGACGGGTTACATTACTCCGATAAGGTCAGGGGATACTACTCTTTCTGCTTTGCCTGCCTAGGTCTAAGTCACTTTTCTAGGTTCTGTTTCATCGTGGGGACTCCTATAACGCCAGTGTATCCAGCAGTCGGATTCTGATTGCGTCCTATTCCCAGCTTCAGCCTCCAAAATTCCGAGTTTGGTCACTGTGGGTAGGTCTTGAGTCACTCGTAACCTTCGAGGGAGGGACTTTCACCTGATTGCTCCTTGATGAAATTAGGGGTCATTTCGATGCAATCAGTCAGATCACAGACAGCGATCGCCATTCCCAAAGGGAGACTATCCCAAGGATGCAATGTTAGATCAATGCCCAACGAACAAGCCAAAGCGGAATAGCTCGACTGTTGCTCCTTAGTATTTTTCTTGGCTGCACAGATGACGAGTTTCCCTCGGTAGTTAGTTGGCCAACTGCGTGTCTCATAGTGTTTCAGTCCTAGTGTAATCAACTCAGCCCACGGCTGGTGCAAAGAAATGGCCTTAATTTGAGTAATAGTATCCTGTGGCCGCTGCTGAAATGCAGAAGCCTGAGTTATTTTTTTAGTCATGGTTGCGTCCTCTTCTAGCCTTACCCGTCGAGTAAATTACCCTGTTGCCCCTCAATGGCATCTAACCCATCATTTACCGCTTTTTCTACGGCAAGTAGTGCATCTTTGGATATCTCGACCACTTTCTGCCAGCCTTGGTTTATGCTTTGCAGGAGACGGACTTTTAGATGAGGTCGGTTTTTATTACCTGATTGGGGATCTAAGTACACTAGGGTTCCCGGTTCGATTTCTACACCATCTAGTTTTCGTTGTGGGCCTACGTATTTGTAGACATCCTGGTTGACCTCAGTGGCTGCGATCGCATCGAGGATACGTTGCTCATCAGAGGTTAATGCCGTGTACGCAACTTTAGCTTGTTCAGGATGCTGTTTCTGTACCTGCTTCAGTTGAACCCAGGTCTGACAAGCTAGGAGGAGAGACTTGAGTTCATCGAGTGTTGGGGGTGATTCTGTTTTATCGGATGAATCGGGGAAAGCAGCCCAGATTCGCGGCCAATAATCTGGGTATTGTTCATCAAATCCATCGGTAGTATTGATTTTTTGTTCGGCTTCACTCAATAACTCAAGCCATTCGTTGGCAGTATGAACGGAATTATCCTTTTCCAAATCCTCTAGCACCTTCATTAACCACTCTATATCAGTCACCAGTGTACAGTCACTCCTTACCAGTGTTGTTTTTTCATCTTCACCCTTATCTGTGATATCAAGATTACTAACCTTTGATTGATCATTAGTAACTGTAAACTGTTCATTACTGGTGACTGATGACTGGTGAGGTTTGACTGTTTCAAAGTTTGGTGGTTGATTTTCACATTGAGGTGGTGGCTCAACCTCTGTAGCCGAGTTCTCTTCTATGGTTGAATGTGATTGATTGATAAGTTGATGCTTTTGGGGGGTCGATTCTGAGATAGGGGGTGTAGTAGAAGAAGAAGCACTAACACAAGCCCCTTGATTATCTAGTAAGTTGTCTATAATTTTCGAGTAAGTCTTGTCATCAATTTTAGCAACTTTTTCTTTAAATGCTGTCTGGATAGGCATTTCAGAGATTGATAACTCCATCGAATGACCAGAATCTTTACAACTATCATCAACTTCTAGATGATCTGAGTTAGATTCAGAAAAACCAAAGCGTTGTGCATAGGGAATGTATTTCATTGATTTTCCTACCCCCTCTAATTTTCCGTAACCATTACCGGCAAGCATTTGAAAATATTTAGCTCGGATTTGGTCGGTGGTCATTTTTTTGAGGGCGTTAAAATTTTTCTTGGCCCAGGAGGCACTAACCCCCTTTTCCGTCTCTTGGTAAACATCAAGTGCTTTAGTATGAATTTTGAGTAAAATTCCTTCTAGCTCATTAGATGTGTCAGTATTGGTAAAAATGAGTCGATGTTGACCTAAGTAAAACGAACCCATTTCAATGGCTGCTTTCATGGTTGCACCATCAATGACTAAATGAGGTGTTTCTCCTCGTAATAAGGAATTAACTAAATGCAACCATAAGGCCAAGCGCAGGGTATAACATTCTATTTTGGGGTAGACCAAACTTAAGGCATGGTTATATTCTCTGATGC
>JASJDD010000132.1 GCA_030065735.1 Crocosphaera sp. | reverse complement strand
GCAATAATAAGGCTTGTGGATGGATTGGAGATGCTGATGTCAATGGCGCGTTGATGATAGCTTTAGTGGGGCGTTCTGTAAACACGCCTGGAGGTTCAAATTTATTGGCAACTCCAGTCAATTTAGGGCTACTAAAAGCCCCGCACATAGCGTAGCGACGTGCGTGGGTAGTTTACTCTACCAGTTTGGTCATGAACCCTGTGATCACATTCTGAGTGGTTGGATCGGGATCTTGGACGATAAAAAACACTTCCTGAGCCACCTTGACATTATCCATAACTTCCGCTTGGGTAATTAATAAGAGAATTTCGCTTTCATTAGCGGGGGTTGCCCTGCCTGTCCCATCTGCATTGATAGTGTAAGGTTGGACTACATCTGTCATAACTACAGTCCGCCCTTCCTCGGAGGTTCCTGGTTGATTGAAGCTAATTTGGCCCGAACAACTTCCTTGACCATCACAGCTAACAACACCTAATCCCGATTGAGGGGTCTGTCCACCCTGTCCGAGAAGAGTATAGGCATAATTCCCCTTGAGACTGCCATTACTGAACTCTCCCCCATCCGGCAGTCTTTTTCCCATAACGGTCATTAAATTAGCAGCAGGAACTAACTGTTGCGGGATTAAATAAAATTCCTGGGCTTGTTGTTGATTATTGGCAATTTGAGCCTTGGTAATCACGAAATTGAGATTATTCTCACTGACAGAACCATTCGGCAAGTTCGTCGCAATGATTCCTGTCCCATCACCCTTAGCTTCCAGTTGATATTCTCCGCTAAAAGTCGTCTCATTAATTCTTCTGGTGTTAGGGGTTCCTCCTGGAAAACTTTGCAAAGTTCGGCCTTCAAATTTTCCTTGTCCATCAAACGTCGCTAGGGTTGTCCCTACAATAGGAGCTTCGCCACCTTCACCTATATCAATCATGGCATAAGTTCCCTGAAGGCTACTATTACTAAACGCCTTGGTAGCAGAGGTACTTTCTGTTCCTGGAGAGGTTGATGGTTGAGTGCATCCAGGGAGCAAAAATACCCCGATACTTAAGCTACTGATGACCAACAGTCCCTTAACTTTCCTTAGAGGAACCGAACGCAAATCTAACAGACAAGTCTCCAATCCATTGACCAGTTTTTTGACAACTTTTGTGGTTGAATCTGTTGCTTGTAAGAAGTTCATGATTCTACCTCCTCCTTACTCTTTTCTCTTTTTGTTTTCCATGATTAAAACATTCTTTTTAACAACTCTTCTCCAGCCAAACAGTTAAGCTAAGGGGATTTTTTGTGGAGATTTTGGGTGGATTTAGCTGCTATATTTCACTATACTATTTACAATTATAGATCATATTTAAGCCATTGAGCAAGCTATATGCCAAAAAAATATGTTTAACCTAATGTCGGGCAGAATTCCCTCATCCTCTACAGGTTAGGGATGAATGCCCGACCAGCAAATAAAACGGCGTAGCCTCTACTCTCTCATAACTTGTGCTATTACTATTAGCGGTTTTTACTCGACATTTGGTTAAACCATTAACTATTCACAATCATTGTTTTGAGATGGTGTAACCGCATAAGCTCCCGTTTCTAAGTTAGCCGTGAAGGTATAACAACCGCTAGTGCTTGGGGTAAATTCTAAGGGAGGAGGATCGCCGTGGGTGGTTAATTGACCATAGGTTTCTAAATTTTCTAGTCTGCAATTGATGGGATCAGGATTGCTCCCTAAAAAGTCATGACCATATCCATCTAATTCGTAGTCAGAAAAGACCCATAACCACGGCCAATTATTGGCGGTATATTTATAGTTATAGGTGCGATTCTCTTCGAGTTTTACCGCTTTGGTAAACAGATGATTTCCGACTTTTTCCATATTATTAGCGGAACTCGTGGGGTCCCAAGGGGTTAAGGGTTCATTAAAACTTCCCACTAACTGCACGGTGTTAATGGTTACTAACGGTTGCCAAGGAATGTTATCTAATGATTCAAGAGAAAATTGATCTTTATTGGCATCATAAGTAAATTGGTAATTACCTGATTCCGTAACTTGAAAAAAGATGTTAGGTTCATTGGGTTTACCGTGCCAGTTTTTCCCGATTAATTTATTAGCTTGATCCGATTCCAACCAAGCACCTAATGCCATTGTATCAAGAAAGAGTTCACCACTAACTGCAATATTACTTCCATAAATTCCTGGTTCTAATTTTAGGGTTTTTGCCCAGATATTATCGCCAATTTCTTTTAAATTATGTTCAGGAAGAGTGGGATCAAACTGAGCATTTTCATAAAAGGTTCCCAGTAATTGAAACGAGTTAATATCATTCCAAAATTTAGGGGGTTTAACTCCTTCAGGGGGAACAACATCAAACTTGTAGGCCAGTGGATTTATACGAAAGGTATAGTCTCCATCTGCAAACACTTGAATAGTAATAGCTGAGTGATGACTTTGTCCACCACTGCTACCAAAACCTGTTCCACCCGTTAAGGTTTTTTGTCCATCATTATAGGCCGCAAATCCCCAATCTTCGTTATGATTAGCAGAGAATAAAAACTGGTAAACACCATCATTTCTGGAAGGTTTACCAAGATCCTGATCTTTGAGTCCACCAGTGGTTTTCAAGGGAACAGTTATTTCCCAATTTTCTCCATTTTGGGTCATTTCATGATTAGGACGGGTTTCATTAAATTTCTGGAACATATTTTCATCATCCCAAACAAACCCATTAAGCTGCATAGAATTAATTTGAGTTAGGTAAGTAGGTTTAGGACTAATATTATAGTCAGCAGTCTTGGGATCAAAGCTAATTTTATAAATCCCATCATTATCAATTTTAATGATAACATTTTGGGACTGACTGGCTTTTTTTCCATTGACTAATTGAGGTTTACCACGACTATCAATTTGAGTATGTTCAGCTTTAAACGTCTGATATAAATCATGATTAACAACAAAACGTAAAGCATAAATACCGTCGTGGTGGCGACCTCCATTAGCATTTAGTTCAACCTCTTTATAATAAGTTTCACCTTTTTTTACCATATTATTTTCAGGTAAAAATGGATTCCAATGACCGCGATTATTATTAACGGTTCCTAATAATTGTGCGCTTTCTTTACATTGCTGAAAATCGGGATTACATAAAACAGGAATAGCCATTCCTTCTGTGGGTTGATTAGCTAATTCTGGACTCGGTATTAGCTCTGAATTAGTAACCGCCCAAGCTGAAAAAGGAATCAGTATCCAGGCAGAAATAGTCCAAATCAAGCCAACTAAGATAATAAATAATATTGGCAAAATTTTTATCTTTTTTTCATCAATCAAATTTGGCAATTTTAGGCTATAAATAGACCGCTTTTGCTCAATCATATTACACCTCTTGTGATTGCTTTTGGTTTACTTTTGAATCGGCAATGCAATTAACGAAGTCAGAAGTCAGAAGTCAGAAGTCAGGAGTCAGGAGAGAAATAGAATGGGGATTCTTTCCCCCAATCTATTTCTAGCAACTTATAGAAGTTGGGGTATTAAACCCAATTAGGCAAGAAGGGAATCAGGAGAAAAATTGTTTAATTATTAATATTAATTCTGACTCCTGGCTCCTGACTCCTGACTCCTTGCCCCGAAGGGGAGATAAAAATTTAAGAGAATTTATGTAAGGGGAAATAAAGTATTTCCTCTAGCTAATTCCTCAATGGTTCCATAATTGTTAGCAGTCATTTGATTCAAGATTTCTATGGCCTTTTTGTAGTAACTTCCTTGAGTATGGGTTTCAAAGGCAGCTTGATCTTGATAACTCTCATAAAGAAAGATTACATGAGGATTGGATGAGTCTTGTATTACATCAAAACGAAGAGTCCCAGGTTCATTTTTAAGAGATCCTTCTCCATCTTCTGCCAAAGCCTGAATTAAAGTATCTTTGTACTGAGGATTAACTTCAAATTTGACCAAAATTGAAAACATCTTTCCTTCTCCTTTTGCCAGAAACATGAGTGAGGTGGGCATTGCCCACCCTACCTGGAACTAATTACCTATCTGAGCATTATCAAATTTCTCTTTAACAGCTCCTGTCGCTCCTTCCACAGCAACCGTAAAGTTATCCACTGAGCGGTTTTTGCCATTAATAAAGAAGGAAATGTAGCGTAACGCTTCAGAAGAAATATCCTTCAAGTCTGCCACAACCAAAGTTAATCCTTGCGCTTGTTGAATTTCTGGGCGTGAAAACTCGTCATCCAGTTCTTGTAAAGCACCGCTTCCCGTCAAATCTCCCGTCAAATCTACTTTAGCCACACCATTAGCAGTAACCTCTAATAAAGCAGCCTCAAAAGCGACTCCTGTGGGATAAATACGGACTTGGATTTTCTTACCGGCGTAGTCATCAGGAAGACGCACAAACAAGCCATCAGCATCAAAATCATTATAAGCAATGCCATCAATCCAAACCTGTTTAATCTTGATGCTACCAGGGGGTAAAATATCAGGAGCAACTCGCAAAATTTTATCAGCAAATCCGCCAGTGGTGGGCTTAAAGTAGAAATCCATCGGTTCTTGGAGAACCAACAAATTAATATAGGTTGCTGCTAAATAACACAACTCAAAGGAGTGATAACCGGCCATTGAGTGGCTACCTTTACCCCGTTCTCCACCAAGGGCGTAGGGATGTCCATTGGCCAGGACATTGAAGTAAACCCCACCACTATAATGATCCAAGAACCAAGCATTATAGAACGCCGTTCCTTCACGAGCATAACTGAGAAACTTAACATTTTCCGCTTCCCGATAGACACCGGCCATGATGTAGTAAGCCAGGATGCCTTGTTCCTGTTGCCACCAAGCCTTGCGATCGTGCCAAACATACTGATGGAAGTTACCATTTTTTTCCACCCGTTCAAGCACATCATACCAACCGCCCCGTTGACGATCAGTGCCATCATCGGCAATCTTATTACCAATCTTATTGGCTAAGTCCTTGTATTCAGGTTTAGGATTTAGGCTGAACATCCGGGTCAAGTTCCAAGCAATTTTTAGGTTATGACCGACAACTGCGCGATTTTGCTGCCATCCCCAGGTTTGATCTTTACGCCAGTCCTCAAAGAATTTTTCTTGCACAAAGGGACTCTCATCGTAGTCGGGGAAGTGAGCGTGAATAGTATCGAAAGTTTCTTCAAGAAACTTGGCATATTCTTCTCGTCCTGTGGCCAACCAAAGATTGATTAAATAAGCAGGGGCGTGATCTCCCACCGAGTTCCAGTTTTTACGGGCTTTATTTTGTCCTAAAGACTCGCTATGGGGACTTAACGTAATGGGATCAATATGGGAATAATAGCCACCCCGTTCTGAATGATCTTTAAAGAAACGGTCAAACAAGCGAACCGTTTTCTTGGTATCGTCTAAAATGTCGGGATCACCCGTAATGCGATAGGTTTGAATCGGACCGGCAAGGGCGTAAATTTGCTCGTAACAGGGGATAGCATTAAAATCATCGCCAAATTCCGAAGCAAAGACCTTTTCTTGACTGCCATCATCTTGAATATCAACCGCATGATACCAGTAAACAATGCCTTCACTGTTATCTTTGAAGCGCATATGTTCCCGTAAATATTCCGTTCCTTTTTCTGCGGCCTCGAGATAACGATCATCCCCTGTGAGTAAAAAGGCAGACGCAAACCCATACACTAAACGGGAGATAGTATCGGTTTCTTGCCGTCCGCTTTTTTGTTTTTCCCCTGTGATAGTTAAATTGGTTCGGTAGGCAGCATAATCAATATTAATGGTGGTACTGGATACCCCAAACTCAGATTTCAGGTAAAAATCCGCTAATTGCTTAATTTGATTAATCCACCAGTCTTGTTTTTCAAAGACATAATCATTGGCATCATCGGTTAAAGAGCGTCCAGCAAAAACCACGTGCTTTCCTTCAAAACGATACTCACTGCCACTATCTGGGTAAAAAAGCCCATAAACTGTGACATATTTCCCCTGGGCTCCAGGTTGATTGGGTTCACCTGCTTTAATGAGATCCCGCATTTGTCCACTGGCATCCTGATACCCTTGTCCCAAGTTACGGATTAATTCCGCAAACGTTGTTGGGGTCAAATAAACAGTGTATTCGCGGTCATCTGAAGTTTTGAGGCCAAAGGCATCCTTATCGGGATGATACTGAGTAATGTATCCCGAAATGAGGTCTGAGAAAGTGAAATTTACGGCATTAGCCATGAAATTTGCTCCTAGAAAATAGAAACTAAAAGGTTGTTAAAGGAAAACGAGCGACTGGTTGAGACAAGGATGGGAAAGTTAAGGAAGTCAGAATTCAGAAGTTCCTCACTACGTTCCGGCGCTATCGCACAGAATTCAGAAGTTCCTAAACGAAGTTTCGGCACTATCGCCAGGAAAATGGTATAAGCCTCCCCCCTGGTTAATTATCTCCGCATCAGAGCAAAAGCGGTATTGCGCCCTAGTCCTTGACGATAGGCTAAGCTAATCCAAAGCATCGCCAACGGTTCGAGTAAACGAGCCATTTCCAACCCACCGGCATCAACGGCATCAAACCCTAGATCAGAAACTAAGGTTAAAGCAGTTGCTTTAGCGTTTTCATTGTCCCCACAGGCAAACATGACTGTTGCTTGACCCCCATAGACAGGATCACTCATGTTTTCATACCCTGTTTGGTTAAGGGTTTTAACCACATTGGCCCCCACTGCCCATTGGGCTACCTGTTCTCCCCCCGAGGTCGTAAAGCCCATTGTTAAGGCTGAAAAATCGGGTTTGAGAGGATTGGTACAGTCGAGAATGGTTTTACCGCTAAGATTGCCAGCAGCTTTAATGGCACTTTCCGTCGCTGCCCAAGGGGTCGCCAGTACGATGACATCACTAAAACCACTGGCTTGGGCCACAGTCCCTGCCTGAACGTTTGAGTCAATTTTGCTTAATAAAGTTTGGGTTTTTTCGCTGGTGGGGTTGGGAACCCCGAAAAAGATTTCGTGGCCTTTTGCAGCCCAAACAGTCCCTAAAGTACCGCCGACACCACCTGCGCCAAAAATGGCAATTTTCATGATTTTCTCCCAACATTGTTAATTGGATACAAGGCAGAGTTTAGAAAACAACAGTCAAAAAGTGAAAATTACTGATAATTTATGTTCGTTCCTCTTCTAATGGGGGAGGATTTTCATCATCAGTAAATCCTTGACTGATCTCAATAATTCGACCATCGGGATCAGCCAACCAAACGGTGCGCCACCCTGGAATAAAGTCATCAAAATTGAGAGGACCAAGGGTAATTTTGGCATCCTCTCCCATTTCGGCTAACTTGGCATCCACATCATCCACTTTAAAGGCTAAATGTCTTACGGAGGGGAACTGATAACCATCTCTTTGGGCTGGTTGAAGACCATCAGGGGTTTCTTCTTGCGCTTGAAAAATCTCCAAATAGAAGGCACTATCCCCCATTTTGATAAAGACAATTTGATCGCCATCAGGGAGTTTAGCCACCCTGGCCCGTTTAAACCCAAAGTGTTTGCTGTAGAATTTTTCAGTGGCGATCGCGTCTTGACAAGTAATAGCAACTTGAGAAAAAATTTGTAACATAATGGTTGCTCCAACAATTAACAATCAAAGATTAAGTCTTCCTGTTCTTTAGCCAGTTCTCAATCTTGTTCGGTTTTTTGACCGTTGGGACTGGTGCATAGGGCGGCTTTGAGGATATACCAACTTAGATTGGCGCACTTGATCCGTAAAGGATTAGTAATCATTTGTAAGCTATTGAGCCTCCCTATCGCTTTGGGGTGTTCAGGAAATTTCTTTTGTCCTTGCATCATGTCGCGGAAGTTCTGAACCATGTCTAAAGCTTCATGGATGGTTTTTCCTCTGACTGCCTCTGCCATCAAATCGGCTGAGGCCAGGGAAATAACACACCCTTCTCCTTCAAATTTAATGTCTTCGATGATATCACCAGTGGCATTGAGTTGAATGGTTAGATCAATGATGTCACCACAATAGGGGGTATTCCCTTGGTGTTCTCGATCAACAATCGCTGTTCGTCCACGATGACGAGGTTGTTTATAATGGTCGAGAATCAATTGTTGATGTCGGTTCATTTTCCTTAAAAATTGAGTTTAAAAAGAATTAATCAAGGGTTTTGAGCGGTTTTAAGCCAATTAAAGTTCATCAGTTATCTTCTGTTTTGTTGTATTTACCATCTTGATCCCACCTCTGATGACTCGAACAAGTTCACTGTCCTGGGATGGATGGGATTTTGATTAGCACTGAGGGATTCCCCTGAGCGGCCATGGTGATGGGCAATAATCTCAGCCATGATGGAAACTGCCGTTTCTTGGGGAGTACTCGCACCAATATCTAGACCAATCGGGGCATGAATACGGTCAATTTCAGCTAGGGTAAGTCCTGCGCTTTGTAAACGTTTGCGTCTATCTTGGGTGGTTTGACGACTGCCCATCGCCCCAATATAGCGCGCCTGAGTCTTGACGGCTGCGCTGAGGATGGGAACATCAAATTTAGGGTCATGGGTCAAAATAACAATGACTGTGCGCTCATCCACCTCAGTGTTTTGGAGATACTGGCCAGGGGCATGGACAATAATGGCATCCGCTTCGGGAAAACGGTTAGGGGTAGCCAGTGCCGAACGAGCATCGCAGATAATGACATAATACCCTATCAATTTAGCCATTTGGCACAGGGACCGGGAAAAATCCACTGCCCCAAAAATAATCATTTTCGGTTCACCAGCAAAAGACTCAAAGAAAACTCTCACCTCTTGCTCACACCGTTCTCCTTGAAGTCCATAATGGCGAATAGCCGTTCCTTCAAGTCCTAGCAATCCTTGGGCATCTTGTATCACCCTTTGCTCAAGCAACTCATTGCCTAGGTTTCCTTCAGGGCCATGGTGCTTAATTAAGAGTTTTTTGCCCAGGGGTTCCCCTTCAATTACTGTACATAGCACCACGGGGTCCTGAGAGGCTCCTCGGATGCTTGGCAACAGAGTTGATAAGGGAAGGGATTGAGAATCTGTGGATGATAACCGTTCTACAAAGACTTGAATGGTTCCACCACAGGTCAAACCTACTTCAAACCCCAGTTCATCAGCTATGCCATAGGTCAATAATTTCGATTGCCCCTCGCTCATAACCTCTAGACTTTCTTCAACCACGGCTGCTTCCACACAACCTCCACTAATAGAACCGATTACCTCCCCTGTTTCGTTTACCGCCATAACGGCTCCCGTTTCCCTAGGACTTGAGCCTTCGCTATAAACCATCTTAGCTAAGGCAACGGTTTGACCTTTTTGCAGCCAAGTTTCTAAGTCATCGAGTATCGGTTTCATGGCATCATTATCCTTAATTCCCTTAATTCCCTTGAAGGGTCAAGCATCTCCTAAACGATGAGCCACCCCAAAATGGCGAGCAATTTGTCCAGCATCCATTAACCAAATATCAGCTACTACCCATTTACCCGTCTTAGGAGAGGTAATGGTCCCTTGGAAAGAAATGACATCTTCTGTTACCAGAAAGTTATCGAGAGAGTCGACTTGGATTTCTCCTTGATAAGCTAAGTAAGTTTTAAACAGCTTGATCAATTCTTCCCGACCTTTAATCACGTTGGGAGGAGGCGTATCCAGACAAGGAAAAGCATTGTACAAAATTGCATCTTCTGTGTAAGTATTGTTAACCATGCCCTCCACATCCCCTGTGGTTAGATAATTGATGTGTTCTTCAAAAAACTTTTGCCCATCGATAGTATCCATAATCAATTTTTCCTCATTTTGTGGTTGTCTTTATGTTAATTGAGATGCAGTTAAAGATTGGTCAAGCGGCCAATTTAGCCCGTTCAACAGCAAGGGTTAGGCTACGCTTGGTTAATACCTTTAACATCTGGGTGCGATATTCCGATGAAGCATAAAGGTCAGATAGTAAAGTTAAAGATTCCTTCTCGTTGATTGCTTGAATAGCATTTTCCATAGCTAGAGCAGCACTGTCCGCTATCTTTTCTGCGCTAGGCGTTTTACCTGTGATGGCCGCTTCCACTGCTTCTAGTCGAAGAGGAGAGGAAGTTACACCCACTTCAACCACACGACATTGACTCACCACATTATCAGTCGAGCGTTCCACCCAAACAGCAACACCACAGATAGCATAGTTACTAGCTGGATGTCTTAACGCTTGATAAGCAGTCCCCACTCCAGCAGTGGCAACGGGAAAATCAAGGGAGATGACAATTTCTTGGGGTTGCCATTGGGTTTGCAGGCAAAGGTCGATGAGTTCAGAGGCGGTTAGGGTACGATTTCCCCCTACTCCCACAGTTTTAAAGCTGGCTCCCAGGGCTAAGGCCACAGCAGCTAAGTCACAGGCCAGCCCTTGATAGGCGAATAAATCACCCACTCTGCCCCAATTACGGATTTGAGGGTCTCCTATTCCCTGAACGGCTTCAGCTAAGGCCGGATAATGCTCTCTAATGGCTGGGTCCCTGGCTACCTGGTCATAGGTGGTCATTCCTCCCACTGGGAGAATCCCCGACTCTGGGGTTGTAATCCCCTGTAAAGCGGTAATTTTTCCTAAATCAACGAGGAACGAGGGCGAAGCCTGTCCCTGCTTCATGGCAGCAATTAGGGTGTGGCCACCGGCCAAAATCTGGGCTTTTTCATGGGTTTTTAGAAGATCAATGGCAGCGTCAAGACTTGACGGGGCTGCATAATCAAATTGAACTGGAATCATAAGCCATTGGTGTTAGTCAAAAGGTTGCAATTTATCGGAGCGTTCCCCTCATAGAGCGGTTTTGAACACACCCCATCTAAATCAAAGATTATAGATGGGGATTCATTGGCACCCAGAAAGTTGTAAACTTCTAAGTGTCTCCAGAGTTACTGGTGTCCGCAGTGTATTTGTAGAACT
>JASJDD010000131.1 GCA_030065735.1 Crocosphaera sp. | reverse complement strand
TGATGTCACTTTGAGATTCCAGACATCTGTACGGAGCATGGAGTCGGAGTTTTTCTTTTTAGTTTTACGTTTGGTTTGAGACTTACCCATAATGACTAAAAAGTTTGTTGACTTAGAAACATAGTAACATCATCAAGAACCACCAGAATAACGATGCTTCGCCTTTATTTATTGGTTTCGCTAACCCCATCTAAATCACAGATTTTAGATGGGGACTGCGCGAAACGATTTTGTTCAATTCGGTGTATCAATATTTCAGTTGGGTGAGTGTGGGGAGCATTGACATTTTAGTATTTAATCTGTGTACATGAAAACTGCTCTCAGTTTTGACGATGAATGGCCCGCCAGACTTTTTCAGGGGTCAGGGGAATATCCAGGTGTTTGACCCCGAACGCTTTGAGCGCATCACAGACGGCGTTAACAATGGCTGGTGGACCGGGAAGGTTAGCCACATCCCCTGCTCCTTTTGCCCCTAGGGCCGTATTGGGATTGGGGGTAACGGTGCGCTCAAGTTCAAAATGGGGCAATTGAGACGGCTTAGCGATGGCGTAAGTGGTATAGTCGTCCGTTAGAATCTGCCCTTGTTGATCGTAGATGGCTTGTTCAAACAGAGCCTGACTAATACCCAGATGGATATTGCCGTGGGTTTGCGCTTCCACAATTTTCGGGTTCCCCACCTGGCCAAAATCATCGACGGCCACATAGCGCAGGATCTGAACTTCCCCTGTTTCTTCATCCACCTCCACCAAAACAACGTGAGTGCCAAAGGGAAAATTAAAATTGGGGGGGTCAAAAAAGGTAATGACTTCTAAGCCAGGTTCCATGCCTTTGGGTAAATCCCAGGCATACCAAAGCGCTAGGGCAATATCTTCTAGGGTTTTTCCCTGTTCTTTGGCTCCTGCCACATAAAATAAACTCTCTTCAAAAATCACTTCTGATTCGGGAACAGTTAAGAGATGGGCAGCCATCCGTCGGGCTTTTTCTTTAATCTGTTCGCTTGCTTTATAGAGGGTCGCTCCTTCTACGGAGAAGGTTCGTGAGCCATAACTCCCTTGAGCAAAGATCGCCCCCTTGGTATCAGAGTGTAGGATCTCTATTTTCTCAATGTCCACCCCCAGTACCTCGGCTGCTATCTGAGATAGGCTGGTAACTTGTCCTTGACCATGGGGTTGACCGCCGATGATGATACTAACGTCTCCTGTGGGATGTATCCGTAGGTGAACACTGCCCCAGGTACCACCAATGAGACCAATCTGTTGGTGCATCATGGGTGATGGTCCGACCCCTGAGATCCCCACGTAAGACCCGATTCCTACTCCTAGACGTTTGCCTCGGGTTTGGGCTTCGGCTTTGCGTTGAGCTAAGTTACCATAGTCAATCATTTCGAGAGCTTTGTCTAAGGCAACTTCATAGTTGCCCGAATCATAGGTCCAACCCAAGCCATTTTCATAGGGAAACTGGTCTGAGGGAACCATATTTTTGCGCCGTACTTCGGCCGGGTTCATGCCAATTTCGGAGGCAAAAAGATCGACCATGCGCTCAATAAAGAACATGGCTTCCGCACGGCCGGCCCCTCGCATCGGACCGCACAACATAGTATTGGTAAAGGCGCAATAGATTTCTGAGAAGGGATGTTCAATGGTATAAGCTCCCGTGACACTACGGCCGGTTAAAGCGGTAGGCGTAGCCGGTCCATTGACGGTGGGATAAGCTCCCAAATTGGCGTAAATGGTGGAGTAAAAGGCGGTGATTTTCCCGTCTTTGTTGCCGGCAATGGTGGCATATTCGATGGGACCTCGGCCATGGACGGTGGAACGGGCTAATCCTTTGCGGGTATCTATCCATTTGATAGGACGACCCAGGGCTTTGGCTAAGAACAGGGTAATGGCTGTCTCGGCATAGAGATAGCCTTTTGAACCAAAGGCTCCCCCAATTTCGGGGACTATAACCCGTAGCTTGTTATAGGGAATGCCCATCACTAGCTGAGACAGCAGAAAACGGTTACCATGAGGAATTTGGGTATTGGTCCACAGGGTATATTCTTCGGTTTGGGGATCGTAGTTGGCAATGGTGCCTCGGGTTTCTACGGCATTGTGAATCATGCGAGGAAAGCACATCCGTTGCTTAACTACCACTTCTGCGTTGGCGATCGCTGCTTCGGTGGCTTCTTTATCCCCATAACTGTTGTACTGGTTGAGATTTCCTGGCACTGCTTCGTGGAGTTGAGGCGCGTCGGGTTTGAGAGCTTCCTCTGCATCGATGACTACGGGGAGGGGATCATAGTCCACTTTAATGCCAGCCAGGGCTTCATAAGCTTGTTGTCTGCTGCTGGCGACGACGACCGCGACAAATTCTCCCACGTAACGCACCCGCTCAACCGCTAGTACGGTTTGCGCCCCTGGCACTCCGTAGGGATGAGGGGGAAATTTCGAGCGATCGCCGCCAGGGTTCACCATACAGGGTAAGGGAAGAATGGAACTGGTATCAGCCCCGGTAATAACTTTAACAACCCCAGGCATTCCTTCAGCTAGGCTGGTATCAATGTTTTTAATTAAAGCATGAGCCTCGCTGCTATACAGAATTGCCATGTGTAGCATCCCTGGCAAACTGATATCATCAATAAATTTGGCTTCTCCCGTCAATAATGCGGGATCTTCCCGTCGTTTTAGGGGTTGCCCCAAAATTTTGTTAGCCATATTGCCTCTTTTATCCAAGAAATGATGCTATTCCAGGTAATTAGCCAGTTCAACGGTTAGCTTGAGTTTCTGCCACCTTTTGTACCGCACGAACCACATTTTGATAGCCTGTATCACGGGAGATCACCCCATCGAGCCAAGCACGAATTTCGCTTTCACTCGGATTAGAATTGCGGTTTAGCAAGTCAGTTAAGGCGATAATCAGGGCTGGTGTGGAAAACCCGTTCTGAACCGCCCCCATTTCCCAGAAGGCTGCTTGCAAGGGATTTAATTCCCCATTTTGACTGATCCCTTCAATGGTGACAATTTCGCTTCCATCAGCTTGAACCGCTAAAATATAAGAACTTTTGACCGATACTCCATTGAGGAATACGGTACACGAACCAGAGGTTGAGCCTCCATCACTTTTGGTTCCGGTTAATCCCAAATGATCTCGCAGGAAATCCAACAGCAATAATCGAGGTTCAACATCGGCACTGTATTCTTGTCCGTTAACTTTTAGGGAAATTTGCATCGGATTTTCCTTATTTTTTTAGATCAGGCATTGTGGTTAGAGGGAGAAGGGTTAGCAAAAGTTTAACCTTTCCCCTGTACCTAACTCAAAGCAAAAAGTTTCTTAGGCTACTGAACCATCAGGATATTGGGTCATTCCGGCAAAGTGAATGGCAATTTTGCCATCCCTTAACACCCAACTATCCGCGAAGCGCATTTTTGATTCCCCTTCTGCGGTTTGCATGGTAATCGCTTCTACAATCATCAAGGTTTGGGGGTCATCGGTTTCTCCCCAAAAAGCAATTTCTGTTTCTAAACCTTCAATGGCTAAAATACCATTAAAATGTTCTCGTAATTGCTCGTGTCCTTTGTAATAGAGGGGTTTTCTGTCGTCACTAAAACTACTAATCAGCAAAGCATCTTCGGTATATTGATTTTTTAAGATCCCGTCAATATCCTTATCCAGAAGATATTGAATGTGTTCTTCGTACATTTTACCGAGGGCGGTATCAGGTACTCCTTTCATGGTTGATGTCTCCTATTTGGTTTGGTATTTACTGTGTCAAAAAATCCTTTAAGTTTTTGCTCTGAGTTTAGATTCTAGCGGGTATCCAGGGTCATTTTTATCCCATAGCGAGGCATAAATGACTTTTGGGGGTATGGCTCAAGCACCTGATCTCCAATGATTTGAGCTTGCCAGTTTTGAGCTAGGGTGGCCAAAATTAGGGAATCTTCTAACCAAGCGAAATCCCTCCCCAGACATTGACGAGGGCCAGCACTAAAGGGAAAAAAGCTAAACTCAGGCCGGGTTGCTACACACTCTGGAGTCCAACGGGAAGGATCAAACTGATCAGGGTTAGGAAAATAGCGGGGATCACGGTGCATAATCTGCTGGGAAGCTAGGACAATTGAATTCTTGGGAATTACATGACCACCCAAGGACACCTCACGGCGGACAAAACGCCCTATTAACCACACTGCCGTGTAGAGCCGTCGTGTTTCCTGAAGCACCATTTGTAGGTAGGACAACTCTTGGATATCGGCAAAGGTTGGTGTTCGTCCCCCTAGCACCGAGTCGAGTTCACTGTGTAACTGTGCCTCAACATCGGGAGTTTCAGAGAGGAGATACCACACCCACGATAAGGCTGTCACCGTGACTTCATGCATCGCACAAAAAGTTCTCAGGGCGATATCTGCTATTCGTTCCTTACTTAGCTCCAGTTGCAAAATTTGTGAGAGAAAAAACTCTGACTCTTGATTACCACCATTGTGTGAGTTCACTAGCTTTTGCATCATCCCTAGCAAATAGGCACGAGCTTCGGCACTTTCTGACGGAATAGACACTTCAGGAGGGGGCGCGATATCGTTAAAGATGGCAGCAACGGTATCAAAACCATAACCCACATCCATAGTCAGCAGTGCTTCAGCAATGGTAGCGCTGTCTTCTTCTAACTCCTCGTGAAATAAGAGCCGATAGACAATGGGTATGGTTGTTGCCATCATTTCTCGGTAAATATCTACTGTAAACGCTCCTTGCTGGTCATACAGAGTTTGCCAACGAGCATCCGTCTTCAAGGCTGCTTCCACCACAAGGGGAGCATAGGTGGGGATGAGGTCGCTAGTGAAAGAGGAAAACAGAGGAGAAATTCCACTGATATAGGACTGTTCGGTTGCTTCATCTTTTCGTTTGGCAAAGGTGTCGCTTCCTGCTAAAAAGAGTTCGCGGATATAATCGGGATGATTGACTAGGTACAAATCTCGATCCCCAAAGGGTAGCCGAACAAGATCACCATAGGTGTGAGCTAGGTTAGCAACAAAGGGAACAGGGTTTTCTCTCAAAGCTTGGATTGTACTTTGAAAATTTGCCCCTGGGAGAGTTGGGATAGATTTTTGTCCCATAACATTCATCCGAAATAGTTTTGAATAGAAGAGGCCTGGAATTAGGCTTGCACAATCATATCTGCTGCTTTTTCGCCGATCATCACACAGGGAGCATTGGTATTGCCACTGACGATCGCGGGCATAATGGAGGCATCGACTACCCGTAACCCTTCAACCCCATATACTTGCAACTGGGGATTAACCACGGCCATTACATCCCGTCCCATTTTACAGGTGCTGGTGGGATGCCATTCGGTAAAGCAATAGTCTCGAATATGTTGGCTCAAGGCTTCTTTTGTCCTAAGTTCAGGGCCTGGGGTCAGTTCTTGAGGGCCAATCTCCGCCATCGCTTTGCTGTTCATCAACTGACGAACAATGTCAATCCCTTTGAGTAACACTTCGATATCAATGTCACACTGCATATAGTTAGTGCGAACCCTTGGTAGATCTAAGGGGTTATTAGAGCGCAGGGTAACTTCTCCGGTACTCTGAGGTCGTAACAAGGTGGGACAGCACAGAAAATGATTACCTCCGATGTAGTATCCTCCCTGAGCTTGGGCTGCCTCATCGTCAGAAAAGAGGAAGGTACTAAATAACAACTGTAAATCAGGTGCTGTATTTTCCATGCCACTGCGGGTATGAGTAAACAGACCAACTTCGGTGATCACTTCGGGAATGGCTTCAGGGACTTGGCATTCATAGCCTATACGGACTAAGGTATGGTCTTGCAGGTTCTGTCCCACCCCTGGCAAATCTACCACTACCTCAATGTCATGACTCTTTAAATGATCAGCCGGGCCGATGCCAGAGATCATTAGCAGTTTCGGAGAGGCAAAAGACCCAGCACTAACAATCACTTCCCGTTCCGTCCGCACCTGATGCACAGTGCCGTCCTGAATATATTCAACCCCGACGACGTGCTTGCCTTCTAAGAGCAAACGGGTGACTTGGGCTTTCATTTCGATGGTTAAATTAGGGCGATTCAACGCTGGCAAGATGTAAGCAACGACGGAATTGCATCGCTTGCCTTCTGGGGTGTGGGCAAATTGATAGCATCCAACCTGATTGACCATTTCGGGTCCGTTAAAATCAGCAGGAGGGCGATTATAACCAATTTCCACTGCTCCTTTGAGAAAGGCTTGGGCGGCTGTTGTGAGGTTGGTGTGTTTCACCACATGAATCGGCCCACCGACTCCTCGATACTCAGAGGCTCCCCCAGCATAGTCTTCCAATTTTTTGAAGTAGGGCAGAACCTCCTCATAGCTCCAGCCTTCGTTACCGAGGTAGTTCCAATAATCGTAGTCGTATCGGCTGCCTCGGATGTGGATCATCCCATTAATGGAACCGCCACCTCCCATGACCTTACCTTGACTAATGGGAATTTGTCGCCCATTGAGATAGATTTCTTCTTCCGTGAGATACTTCCAATCAGCATCAGTGAACCAAGTACCGAAAAAAGAGGGTAAGGTTGAATTACGAAAGGCAGGTTGATCGTCGGTGTCCCCTGCTTCAAGTAGAAGCACTTTGATATCTGATTTTTCGCTCAGACGACTGGCGACGACACAGCCAGATGTTCCTGCTCCGATAATAATATAGTCAAAACTTGGATTAGTCATTAGTTTTGATTTCCCATCAATTTAAAGGCATTAATCTTGATTTTTTCGACGGGCAAACTTTAATTGCTCCTCCATGTCAAAGCGGTGCCGAGTTTGGTGCTGGTTTCAGTTCATCTACGGTGTAGATTTGAATGACCGCTTTTTGGCTGGTGGGCGATCGCTTGACAACCCAGGTCTGATAGGCATCCATGATAATTCTTTCGCTCATGGGAGCGGGAGCATTCCACTTACTTGCTTCCCATTTGACGATCACTTTAACACTTGCTTCTTGTGCAGAAATATTGACGGGGTTGACTAATTTGAGGGTGTGAACTTCGTCAAAGAATAAATTAATCACCCCTGGATTGTTGGCATCGCCTTGATACCATCCCGCAAAACTGTCAAAGCCTTGATAAGTCCCTTCGGGAAAGCGCATTTCTAGCCCTTCTTCGGCTAATAGGGATTTGTACTCCTCAAGGGGGGCGTGTACGTCCAATTTATTGTACCATTCTACGGCTAATTCTTGGATCTCGCCTTCGGTTAAAGGTTGTAATTGGTTCATTCTGACACCTCTAAAATAGATATCGAGCCTCTTCACCTAGGACCTAGCATCCTACCTGATCTTGTCTATAATTGTGGGGAGTTGTCCACTATTGCCCACATTTGATCCCAATCATCTCAGGATTAACATCGGCTTCTAAGACCACATCGATTAAAAATGGTCCCTGATGAGCTAATGCTTGTTTAATGGCTGGTTCAATTTCTTCGGGCCTTTCCACCCGAACGGCCTCAACCCCCATTGAGCGTGCCATTTCATGAAACTTGAGATCAGGTTTCGATAGGTCAAAACTGAGAGGATACTCATGAACGGGAATCTTTCGTTCTTGCCAGTAAGCTAAGACGTTAATCTGTAGCAACTTGTAGGAGCGATTATTGCAGATGATAAATTTAGCGTCCACATTGTGACGGGCTGCTGACCAAAGGGCTTGGATGGTATACATGGCTCCCCCGTCTCCCGCTAAACCAATCACAGTTTTATCGGGATGAGCCAGTTTAAGGCCGATCGCCCCAGGTATTCCTACCCCTAGGGAGCCTCCTCGAGTGAGGAAGTAATGATCCGGTAGGGTAGGGGGAAAGTAGCGAGTAAAGTCAGGGGAGCAGGTTAAGCCTTCATCAAAGATGATAGCATCTTTGGGCAGGTGTTCGGCTAAGACTTGGGCAAAGGCGGAAAATTTTAAGGGGACTGACTCCCGCACGGCTTGATCCGCTGCTACTGCTTGGTTATGGGCGGTTTCTTTTGCTTGACCAATTTCGGCGGTTCTAGCTTGGGCTGCAGCTTTCTGTTGGTCTGTCATCATCCCCTCTAGGGCAGTTGCCAATTTAGCCAGGGTTAGTTTGGGATCGCTGACGATACCTAAATCAACGGGGTGATTTTTGGCGATTTCATAGGCATCTAGGTCAATATGAACCACTTTCGCTTCCGGTTTGAAGATATCCCCTAATTCCGGAAAGACTTCTGGTAACATATAGGTTCCACAAACTAAGTTCACATCTCCTTGAGAGGTGATGGGCAAGCTGGAATAACCAAACATATGCCCTGTTGAGCCTTGATATAAGGGATGAGCATGACTCATGTTCAATTCCCCTGCATCCGCTTCCCAAACCTCGGCCCCTAGCAGTTGAGCAACACGGGTTAACTCGTCTTGCGCCCCAGAATAAGCAATGCCATCGCCGACAAAAATCATCGGTTTTGTGCCTGATGCCAGTATAGATGCAGCTTGTTGTAAGAGTTCTTCATCAGGAATAACTTTGGTGGAGGGAAAGGAGGTTGGCCTCACTGGTTCAACCACAGGTGCATCTAAAATATCCACAGGAACACAGACATACACCGGACCCATAGGGGGAGTGGTGGCAATTTTAATCGCCCGACGAATCACTCGCAATAAGGAAGAGGGTTCCATGACTAGGGTTGACCATTTCGTCACGGGTTCGGCAAAGGCCACTAAATCTCCGGCCATTTGAGCATCCATGGCCATATATTTAATCCCTGCATCTCCTCCAATGACCACTAGGGGGGAATGACCTCGCTTAGCTTGATATAAGGCACCGATCGCATTCCCTAATCCTGGGGTACTATGAATTTGTACCAGGGCGGGTTTTTTGGTCGCCCTGGCGTAGCCATCGGCAGCCATTACGGCCACGGATTCTTGTAAGGTTAAAATGTATCTTAGTTCGGGGTATTCCCAGAGGGCATCTAAAAAGCCTTCTTCTGAAGTTCCGGGGTTGCCGAACATATAATTAATCCCGTCGGCAAGAAACTGCTCCAGTATCTTAAAGCGTCCTGTATTTTTATCTGTCATGAGTTCTCCTATGCTTGGGGGAGTCCGCCAGTTATGGCCATTGATGGTTCAAAGTTGGCGACTCAAACCCTGTTTTTACCGGGCTTAACCTGGTTAAGCCCTTCGCTACTGAAAAAATAAAGGTTTCCTACCAGTTGTATCGTTTGAGTCCTTTTTCTAGCACTTCAATCAGTTTTTCTCCACATTCTGCCGAAGAAGCGGTGGAACGGCTGGTTATGAAGGGATAATCCACAACAACAGAGGTTTCATGGCCGACTCGGCCAATATAGGCTCCATCGGGTCCAACTGCATCTCTGAGGATGAATTCTAAAGGATAAAAGGGAGGACCGAAATTGATGTAACCATTTCCAAAACCTGTGTTTGAACCATCCAGTGCATGGGGACCCTCAAACCCTGTCCCGTCTAGATAGTCATAGTCGATGGCGTGTCCTGTTACGTGCTTACCCCAAATGATACTTTGCTTCTCACGAATATCCCGTGCAAAGGGTAAACAACTGACCCCATAGCATTCTGTGGCAATGGGTTTATTCAAACGGTAAAAACCGAGGATCAGATCATGGAGTCTTTGATTATTGGCTAAATCGACTAAGGCTCCGCTACCTCCTACAACGACTATGGCATCGTAATTGCTCAGTTCCTCGTTGGTTAGGGTGTCGAGGGTTTTGTAGTAGGCTTCCATATCCCTAAGATAGCTAGCAGAACTGGGGTAGGGACGAAGGGGGAACCAGTCTTTTAAACTCTTCGGGTTGTTGAGACGATCAGATTCGTGGACTTCTTTGGTTTTTTGGGCGTAATATTCTGAGGTAACCGAGCGACCTAATGGTGGGTCGATAAAGCCAGGCTGCATACTAACTGTTAAGGGGGTGGGTTTTTGCCCTGTTGGGGTGACAAATGTGATTTCATATCCAGCTTGATCACAAGCTTCTAGAGGCCCGATGAGTTCTTCTCCCCAGTAACCCCATTCTGACAAAACAAAGATGAGTTTTTTCATTTGAGTAAATTCCTTTCAATTAATTCAACTCTTACAATCACAACTAATCACGCGACATCTTCCCACGCACACCACTTTGCTTTGTGAGAGATTTCCCTACTTGACCATAGGACATTTGGTACTCATGTACCGAATCTGGAGCTTTCCCACTTATCTAGGCAAAACTATTGCTCAGAGTGACTCAGGCAAAACGACTAATTAGCCGTTTTTATTTCCCGAAGTCTCTGGGAATTTTCTTAGCTTTATTCAATTTTTCTCGTATTTCCCAAGCTCTGGAGGTTTCGCCGCTTAACCCCTGGGCTATGCTCAAGGGCGACTTTCTTTTACTCTCATCTTGGATGGATACACTCCAAATTAGGGACAACTCAATTTTTTATCCTGTGTATTGTAGCATCAAAACCTAACAATTATCTCTTATTTTAGAAAAAATTCAGAATGTTACGGTTAACTGTTTTGAATAATTAGAAAATTAATGGAAAAGGCTGGATTACCAGCCCTTTCTAGAATATCCAGTTACCTATATCTGATGGCAACGTTAATCAATTTCAGGTGCAACAAACACAGTTGAAGCTAACTCTTCATTAATGTTATTTTGACGAGACGTTTCTTGCTGCTGGGCAATGGTAGGTAAAGCAGAACGGGCTTTAGAAGCAACTTCTACTGTTTTTACATCGTAAGTGGTTGTCGCTAATTTAGGATATAACCCAATCGTAATAATAGGGAGTAACAAACAAGCAGTGATGAACACTTCACGAGGTTTAGCATCTAAGTTAAATTTCGGTAACCTTAAACCTTCATTTTTCTGTCCATAGAAGACAACTCGCAACATGGATAGGAGGTAAATGGGGGTTAAAATTAAGCCCACCGCAGTTAA
>JASJDD010000130.1 GCA_030065735.1 Crocosphaera sp. | reverse complement strand
AGAATTCGTTGTAATTGTATGGATTATAAGCATAAGCTACCCATAACTACAAGGGGAAAGTTGGCAGTCCCTTCCCATTGGCGAAACTAATGGTTTTGTCTATTTTATCGATGATAATTATCTCATCTTGATTTGATGTTCCTATATTACCCAAGTTAGAAATATGACCTTTTTCACCCCAGATAAGACATTAAATAGCCTTGGAAACCAAATATTAGCAACAACATGGGCAGAATTTCCTGAATTAGCCCGCAATCAATGCGCTTTAACTTTATTAGTTTATGATACGCCTGTTGTCGTTAAAAAAGAAGCAATTACTTTTCCTTGGGAATTTTGGCAACATCCCATCAAAGGCTTTGCTTATCGAGGAAATGAGGTTATCTATCCAGCTAGTGTGGTGAAATTGTTTTATTTAGTCGCAATTCATCAATGGTTAGCAACAGGAAGAGTTAAACCCTCAACAGAACTCAATCGTGCTATGACTGATATGATAGTAGATTCGAGTAACGATGCGACGAGTCTGGTGATGGATATGCTAACAGATACTACCAGTGGACCAGAATTAGATTCTCAAGCGTTGGAAACCTGGAAACATAAACGTAACGCCATTAACCGCTATTTTCAGGGGTTGGGTTGGGAAGAATTCAACCAGATTAATGTTAATCAAAAAACCTGGTGTGATGGTTATTATGGCAGAGAAAGGCAATTTGTCGGAGAAAATTGGCAAAATCGGAATCGTTTAACCACTAATGCTGTGGCGAGATTATTTCATACCATTATTATAGAAATGGCTGTTTCTGTTGAGCGATCGCAACAAATGATGGGTTTATTAAATAGAAGTATTACTCGAAAGATTGAACAAGAACAAGAAGAAAATCAAGTTACAGGATTTTTAGGCGAAAGTTTACCCAAAAACACAAAATTATGGTCAAAAGCGGGGTGGACATCCCAAGTTCGTCATGATGCAGCTTATATTGAAACCCCCAACCTACCACCCTTTTTATTAGTCGTGTTTACAGAAGGGAGAAACAATAGTCAAAATAAACGGATTTTACCTTTTATTTCGCAATTAGTCCTGAAAATGTTAGGATTCAATTAAGTTCTAGGCTGTTTATGTTATGATTGGTTTTGAATCAATTTAAGTGACTGTATCCAAATCTATGATTATTTGGCAAGCAGATTTCTATAAACATTTATCACAAGAAAATAAAAATAATACCACCTGGAATCTCATTATTTGTGAGCAAAAAGGAGTTATTATTCATCAAGCAAGTTGTCAACAGTCTGAGGCTAATTCTAATTGGTTAATCAGTGAATTAGAATCTTTAGTTAAGCAATATTCCCCTGATATTATTAAAGTTTTTCGTCCTCAATGTGTTAGTTTATTTCAACTGCTGGGAAAAACATTAGGGATTAAAATTGAAGCAACCAGAAGAACCCTTCAACTAAAACAAATTTTAAAAGAAAAATATCCTAACTCTCTAAAATTAGAGCAACCACCGCCTCAAGCTATACCTGAAAGTTTATGGGGAGATAAGTGGCGTTTTGCTTCATTTAAAGCAGGAGATTTTATTGATTATTTTAGTGATCTTCCCATTCCTATTAAGGACTTACCTCAAGAATTAAATCCCATTAATTTAGGTATTGCTTCAGATATACATATTCCTGGTGTGGTTATTTATGGCGGTAGAAAATCTATGTATTTAGCCCGTTGGTTAGCCGATCATCAACCAGTTTCTTTGAATTATATTCCCACTGAAGTTGGCAAGTCGGGAGGATTAATTTTAGAATCAGGGTTAGTAGATCGTTGGATTTTACTTACGTTTGAAGATGGAGAAATGGCTAAATCTGCTCAACAGTATGAACAGCAAAAAGAAATCACTAAAGGTCTTCATTTTTTATTGATACAACCTGATAACTCAGGCATAACTCAAACAGGAATCTGGTTATTAAAGAAAGAGTAATTTCAAGTTATTTATTATGAAAGAATTAGCTAATATTCTCCTAAAATCTAATAGCTTATGGCAACAAGTAAAAAAGCAAACAGACTATGCTTTAAATTATGGTGCTTTACAATCGATTCCAACAGAATATGAATTGATAAAAGATAAAGAAATTAACTTTTTAGTTAGAATTATTACTAATTTAGGACGGAAAGATAAGGCTAAAAAGAAACAGAAAAAATTAGGCAAAGATTTTAATCCTTTTTTACCTTACGAGAAAGATTTATTTGTAGCTGATATTTCAGATACTCATGTTTGTTTATTAAATAAATTTAATGTGGTAAATTATCATTTATTATTGATTACTCGTGAGTTTGAAGAACAAGAAACATTACTAACCTTAAATGATTTTGCTGCGTTGTGTGCCTGTTTATTACAAGTTGATGGTTTAGGCTTTTATAATAATGGTAAAATAGCCGGAGCTAGTCAACGCCATAAACATCTTCAATTAGTTCCTTTTCCCCTAGTTTCAGAATTACAGAAAACTCCCATTGACCAAATAATAGAAACAGCCAACTATCAAGATAACATAGGTAGAGTTTCTTGTTTTAATTTTTCTCATGGTATTATTAAACTATCATTCAATGGAAACAATAATATTCTAGAATTAGCTCAACAAATTTTCAATAATTATCATCATTTATTAAAAAGTCTTAAAATTTCTATTAACCAAGAAGGAAAACCCGAACCTTATAATCTTTTAGTCACTAAAGAATGGATGATGATGGTTAGGCGATCGCAACCTAAATATGAATCAATTTCTGTTAACTCATTAGGGTTTGCTGGTGCATTATTGGTGAAAAATGAACAGCAAATGAAGATATTAAAAGAGTTAAAACCCTTAACAATTTTAGAAAAAGTTGCTAGTGAATTAATTAATAATTAATGATTATTCAGTAATGTTTAAATGTTATCTATTGATACGGAATAGTGGAAACCTAGCTTGTAATATGGAATTGAGGGAACTTAGACAGGCTTTTTTTCGTCTTGGGTGCTTAGTTTAAATTTTTATGTTACAATTTGTAACGAACAAGGAACCAAGAGTAAAACAATGGGGAAACTAGGACTATAGACGAGAATCACACTTATCTTAAAAACAAGATGTCGTTTTATTAAATTTTTGGGGGTCAACCCATGGAAAGCTCGTTAACAATTTTAAAATATTTTTTAGTTATCTTAGACTTTGTAGAATTTCTAGCTACACCTTTCGGACTCAGTGCAGCTATTATTCTCTTAGTGTGGAGTCATTTTATCTGCTTAGGCTAATTTTTAGAGTTTGCTAACACTCCAGGTTGACCATTTTTGACCACAAATGATTGTAAAGTATCTATAGAAGCTTGTGGATCTACTACACTGGATACAACCCGATAATCACTCTTGAGGTACTCTGGGGTTACGGTACAACGCACATATCCATGTTTGCTTCCTTCAAAGAATTTTACATGAGGGTTAGCCACTCTTGCTACATTCACCGCAGAAACATATTGTTGAGGAAACCCAGAAGAGATAGAGGTGGCCACAAACTCTGTTGCTACTATTGGAGATGTGGGATCATCGAAATCTAATGTTAGATTGTTAACCCAACTCGAATGTAAGTCTCCTGTAATCACCACTGGGTTAGGAATTTCATTATCATGTAAAAAGTTAAGCAAACGACGACGACAGTCAACATAACCGTCCCATTGATCCATATTAAACATTCCTTTTTGGGGATGGGGATCTAAATTGTATTGAGCCATCATCACTTGTTGTGCGATAATATTCCAAGAGGCTGAATTATCGGATAATTGGGACTGTAACCATTGTTCTTGTTCCGTTCCCAGTAAAGTCGCTGTTTTGCTGGTAACTTCTGGACAACGGGGTTTTGCTCCATCTCCACAGGGTTGATCGCTGCGATACTGTCTTGTATCCAATACCATCAACTTTCCTAAGTTCCCTAGATCAAAACTCCGATAGAGGGTGATGTCTTTTCCTGGTTGGAAAGAGACACGGATGGGAGTATGTTCATAATAAGCTTGATAAGCTGCTTTGCGTCTCGCTTGAAACTGTTCTAAACTTTGAGCATCTTCTGCTGTTAGGTTAGCGTAATTATTATCGACTTCGTGATCATCCCAAGTCATGATCCAAGGAAAACGATGATGAGACGCTTGTAAGTTAGGATCACTTTTGTACTCACCATAACGATTACGATAGTCTTCTAGGGTTAAACAATCTTCTCCTTGATGTTGACGAACCGTATTTTTGTTACCGGATCGCTCATAAATATAATCCCCCAAAAACACCACAAAATCAAGTTCTTCTTTAGCTAGATGTTTATGAGCAACATAATAACCATTTTGCCAGTCTTGACAGGAAGCAAAGGCAAACCTTACCTCATCAACCGCAGCATTAGGGTTAGGTAGGGTTTTCGTTCTGGCGATCGCACTTTGATAGTTCCCCACTTGAAACTGATACCAGTAAACCTGGTTTGCTTCTAGTTGAGTGACATCTACATGGACAGAATGGCCTAATTCTGGTGTAGCGATAACCGTTCCTTGACGGACGATTTCGCTCATTGTAGCATCTTTAGCCACTTTCCACTGAACAGGAACTCTTATATTCGGCATTCCTCCCCCTTCCAAGGGTTTAGGTGCTAATCTTGTCCATATAATCACGCGATCTGCTGTGGGATCTCCCGAAGCAACTCCCAAGGTAAAAGGAGAGTTAGAAAAGTCTGGGATGGAAGCAGCTTGAGTGTTTAATTGATCGGTAATAATTAAACCAGAACTTAAAAGGGTTGTTATTAGAAAGTCTCTTCGTTTCATTAATCACGAAATAATTAAAATTGACTCAGATGGATGATGATTAAATCTATCAATTGGTTCCTTACATTTTCTGGTGAGATTTGCCATTTAGCAGCAAAGGCCAAACAAGGTTACATATTTTAAGGGGTAAGTCAGGAAAATCATCTTTCTCTATGTATCCCTCTTCTGTCACTCTGGGGGAAGACCAGATAGAAGTTAAACTCTGTACCTCTTTCTGGGTAAGCTTTCCGGCGATCGCTAACTAATAGAAATCAAAAATTTTACTTTTTATTAAATGTTGCCAAGTTAACTAAATTAGTCAAATGCTATTAAACTATAATCCTCGTCATTGTTTACCTTCTGCTGAAGATTTACCAGACTCTGATGATACACCCGTGGATAATCAATTACAATACTTAATTCCTGGACTTTTAGAAGCTATTCTCGCCATTATTTGGTCAGAAAGAATGGACTGGTATTTTGGGGTGGATATGGGTATCTATTACAACCCTCAACAACCCACTGATGTTATTGTACCTGATGGTTTTTTAAGTATTGGCGTTCCCCGTATTATTGATTCAGATTTACGCTTATCTTATGTATTATGGGATGAACTTGTTATCCCGACAATGGTGTTAGAAGTGGTTTCTCAAACAAGACGAGGAGAATATACAAAAAAGAAAGAAGAGTATGCAAATATGGGGATTTTATATTATGTAATTTATAATCCTTTACGGAAGAAAAAACCCCGTTTAGAAGTGTATCAATTAAATAATCAACAATACGAATTATTAGAGGGAGAACCTATTTGGTTATCAGAAATAGGCTTAGGTATTGGTAGAGAAATTGGAATTTATCAAGGTATTGAAAGAGAATGGTTATATTGGTATGATCAAAATGGTAAGCGGTATTTTACACCCGAAGAAAGGGCTTTACAAGCTGAAGAAAGAGCTAAAAAGTTAGAAGAAAAGTTAAGGAGTTTAGGGGTTGATCCTTCTCAATTATCTTAATAGTTTAGATAATTCTTTTTTATTCATTATTTTACTAAAATATCAAATATTTTAACTTTTGACTTCTGACTTCCTAACATCAACCCTAAAATTGCTACAATTAAAGCGTTTTTATCATAGCATACTTTTATTAATATTACGATGACCAACCTTTACGAAACGGATTTTTTTGAATGGACTCAGGTTCAAGCAAAAGCTTTAGATGAACATAACATTGAAGCACTTGATTGGAATCATCTCAAAGAGGAAATAGAAGACTTGGGAAATGAAAAACTTAATGCTGTCAATAGCTTTTTAAAACGTCTCATCGAACACAGACTAAAACTTGATTATTCTCAAGAAATTTATCCCCGTAATCATTGGCTCAAAGAAGTTGATAATTGTCAAGATGAAATTGAATATAGAATAACTAAAGCTATTTTAAATAAACTTGATCTTCCTAAACAATATGAAAGAGCAAGACGAATTGTTTTGCGAGAATATAAACTAGATATTCCTAAAAAATGTCCTTATACTTTTGATGAATTAATGACAAGATATCCATTAGATAATAATTAGTCTTTTTACGAATAACTGATAACTGATAACTGTTCACTGTTCCTTCCATCCTTCGATCGCACCAGCAACAAATGCACCAATAGGGTTACTTTTCATTGCTTCTAATAACCCTTGTTGACAAGCTTGTATGGCTTTTTGTTTCCAAGTGGGATTAGTTTCAATTTCTTCGATGACAATACTAGCAATTTTCAGGCGATCGCTGGTATTATTACTAGGGTTAGTTTGGGAAACTTGGTCAATTAATTGATTGATTTTGTTAACAGTTTCTTGTAATTCTGGTGATGAATCATTATTAATAATATCTCTTCCTGCATAGCTTTCTCCTATCGTGACGTTATTTAATTCATGGTTAATATTATCACCGCTTCCTGAACTGGTTTGATTAATATTAGACACATTTCCTCCTTCATTGGTATTGGTTATTTCTATATTAACTGATTTTGATTCTTTTTGTAATTGTTCTTTGATTGAATTTAATTCTCTTAACAGTTTATCAACCATGTTTCTTAAATAAACAATTTCACTTTCTTGCTTGTCTATGGTTTGTTCTTTTTCTTGGAGCAATCTTTCATAAAGGTTTATTTTGTCTTCATAAGCTTGTTTGATGAAGTTTATGTAATCATTATTTTCCATGACATATCAACAAGCTTATTTATTATTCTTAGAATCATCATCAATAGAATGTACAGTAATATTAAAATTCGTCAACTCAAGTAATTTTTCTCTTAAATAGTTTATCTCTTCTTGTTGTTCTTCTATTTGATTTTGTTTAGAGCCTATAATTGATTCGTATTTTTCTTCTATTAATTTTTTGGTCTTTTTATATTCTTTTTGCAGTTCCCTAATAACCTGACTAGGAACTTGATTTTGTGTAACGTTTGTTTCTTCTTCTATGGTTTCAATTCCTTGTCCATCCGGTAATAATTTAATGGTTTTGATGGGTTGAGACTGATCGGGAAGATTGGCTAAAATGTCAACAATATTGTCTAAACTGTTAATTCGTTGGTTACTAATATCAATCTCTTTGTCTTTACCGTCTAATTGTTTTTGATAAGATGCTTTTATTTGTTTAAGATTGAACTGATAATCTTGAATAAAATCTTGATGGATTTTGGCTTTATTTGCGTTAGCATCAACTTTAACTTTAATAACAACCATTCCTTCCCCTTTATTCTCAATGGTTTCAATTTCTAAAGGCGTTTCTTGATGTTTAACTTGCACTTCTTTAAACGCAGATGCAAAGGCTTTCCAGTTAATTCCGTTCTTAAAAATTAAAACAATACTATCTAAAACTTGTTTAAATAATTTACTAAATTCTCCTGGTTGAAAGTCACCACTACTGGGACGACGTTCTTGTTTATTGTTGAGAAAATAAACATATTGACAGTCAATATCATCTAATATCGTACTCTGATCAATATTCCAACCTTCTAAACAAGCACCGGTTAAATAAACATGAGTGAAATTAGTGTTAATGGCGTTAACTTCTGTTAAATTACTGTCCCGTAAATCAGTATTTTTTAAGCTTGCTTCGCTTAAATCTGCTTGAGTTAAATTCGCTTCTTTTAGGTTAGCATCATCCAGGTTTGCTCCCCGTAAATTTGCTTTAAAATAGTTCTTTTTGTAGCCTAGATTGGGGTTAATTAATAACTCTCTGACGTTAGGTTGAGCTAACAGAGTTTTACCTACTCTTGCTAAATCTAAATTGAGAACTCCCTTAAAACGGGTACGTAGCCAAGATTTGGCTCTTAAATCGCTGTTTCTCAGGTTTGCACCTGTAAAGTCTACATCGGTTACTATTGCGCTATAGAAACTGGTTCCTCTCCAGGAAGCAAAAGCAAGAGCAAACTCCCGTAACCAAGCGTCTCTAGAGTCCCCTTTTATGGTACGATAGGAAATAACACAGGCAAGAAGGGTTAACGCTACGGCTACGGCTACGGCTACGGCTCCGGCTACGGCTATGGCTCCGGCTATGGCTACGGCTACGGCTACGGCTACGGCTACGGCTCCGGCTACGGCTACGGCTCCGGCTATGGCTCCGGCTATGGCTACGGCTACGGCTCCGGCTACGGCTCCGGCTACGGCTCCGGCTACGGCTACGGCTCCGGCTACGGCTACGGCTACGGCTACGGCTCCGGCTCCGGCTACGGCTACGGCTCCGGCTACGGCTCCGGCTCCGGCTACGGCTACGGCTCCGGCTACGGCCCCGGTCGCTAATCCTTTACGGTAAGAGGCAACACAGAAGATGAGGAGAGAGGCAAGGGTTAACCCTCCTGATATTTTATATTCTACACCAGAACCGTCAAAAATCCAAGAAATATAATATCCTGTCCATCCGGAAAAAACTCCAGATAAAGCAACTAAAATTATTGCAGCGAATAGCAACGATATTTGAGATTGTAATAGTAATCCTCCCCTAGCTTTAATAAACTTTGTTTTAGTTAAATTAGCTTCTTTAAAATTAGTTCCTCGGATATCGCATTCACTAAAATCGGCCCCCGATAAGTCCTTTTCTCTAAAGTTTTGACCCCGTAAGTCTTCTCCTCTAAAGTCTCTTCTTCCTTCTGCATATTGTTTTAAAACATCAGTTGCTTTCATTGTTTTTGAGATAAATTCTAATTTTTGGGAGGAGTCAGAAGTCAGGAGTCAGAAGTCAGAATTAATATTAATAATTAAACAATTTTTTCTCCTGATTCCCTACTTGCCCAATTGGGTTTAATACCCCAACTTCTATAAGTTGCTAGAAATAGAATGGGGATTCAAACCCCAATCTATTTCTCTCCTGACTCCTGACTCCTGTATTCTGACTCCTTCTTCAAACTGTTGTTATCCGTTTTAATCTAAAATTTTCTGATATATTTCTCATTCTGACTTCTGAATTCTGACTCCTGACTTCTTTTTAGCACATTGTTAGCTTGTATCGAACTCAGGTTACTTACGTTCTTCAATTTTAGTTATATAAGCATCTAATAATTTACTAACTTCTTCTAAAAGTAACATAAGTTTGTTACTATCTCCATAATCAAGGTCATAAGCTAAAATTAAATAATATCGACATTCTTCTAATGAACCTTGTGCAATATTGAGAAATCTGACTTTATCAGCTAAACCTCTCTTTCTAAAACCCTCTGCTATGTTTGCTGGTATAGATACAGATGCTCGTCTTAACTGAGACGTTAATCCATAGATTTCTGTTTTAGGAAAATGGGTAGTAAAACGGTATACTTCTAAAACCAGTCGATGCGCTTTTTGCCAAACAAGTAAGTCTCGAAAACTTTTAGCTGGTTCTCTTTTCATTCTGACTCCTGACTCCTGACTCCTGACTCCTAACTCCTGACTTCTGACTCCTGACTCCTGACTTCTGACTCCTGACTCCTGACTCCTGACTCCCCAACTTCACTATAACCTACTATCCTCGAACTTAACTCAACTACATTACCAATAATAGCGATCGCCGGGGCCTCAAAATTCGCCTCTTCTACTTGTTGAATAATCGTATCTAACGTCCCCATTAATTGTTCTTGTTCCGGTCGAGTTCCCCAACGAATTAAAGCGATAGGAGTTTCAGAAGTTAACCCACCTTTTTGCAATTGTGTGACAATATTACTGAGGTTATGAACCCCCATATAAATAACAATAGTTTCTGACCCTTGAGCGATCGCACTCCAATTAATATTCGGCCGATATTTTCCGACTGTTTCGTGGCCCGTAACAAAGGTAACCGAAGAACTATAACCCCGATGAGTGACAGGAATACCCGCATAAGCAGGGGCCGCAATACCGGAAGTAATTCCCGGAACCACTTCAACGGGAATACCTGCGTTAACCAAGTCTTCCATCTCTTCTCCTCCTCGGCCAAACACAAAGGGATCACCTCCCTTGAGACGAACCACCACAGGGTATTGTCGCGCTTTCTCGATTAAAATTTGGGTGGTTTCTGCTTGTAACTTCGAGTGACGACCCCGACGTTTTCCTGCATGGATTTTTATAGCTTGTGGAGGGATCATATCTAGGATCGGAGGACTTACCAGCGCGTCATAAACTACCACATCAGCGTTCTCAAGCAAAGTTTTGCCTTTTATGGTCATTAACCCTGGATCGCCTGGTCCTGCGCCCACTAAATAGACTTTGCCTAAACAAGTTTCGCTGATATTTTGCGTCATTCTCTGATTTCCTCTAGATAACAAACAAAACAATGATAAAAAAGCCTAAAAATCCTCCTGAATCCTGACTCCTGACTCCTAACTCCTGACTTCCATTAACCATCTATCCACTGACTTACCATCAATTCAGCCATTTCTGGGGTTGCTCCTAACGGTTGTCCTAAGTTAAGTTGAGTGTGGGGTAAACTATCTTGTAATTGTTGAACTTGTTGACTAATAATGGTTGTAATGCCTCCTGTAAAGAGAAAATAAGGCACAATGGTAATCTGTTGGTTACCCTGTTTCACTAAGGTGTTAACTTGCTCTGATAAACTAGGTTTGATGGTCCAATAAGCAACCGTAGCGTTTAATTGAGATGCGATCGCTTCAACGGAA
>JASJDD010000129.1 GCA_030065735.1 Crocosphaera sp. | reverse complement strand
TTACGAGTGACTAATTGTTTTTCCACATAAACTTGGCCAAAATCATCCAAACTCACCACCAACATCTCCCGCATTTGGGGGGTTCCTGATGCTGCTTTGGGTAAATTTAAACTGATGGCTTGCTGACGGGACAAACCCACCGCTCCCAGGATAAAAAAGGTTAAAATACAAAAGATCACATCGATCATGGGTAAAATCTCGATGCGGACTTCTTGCTGAGAAGAAGCGTCTTGCCATAACTTCAATGGCCGAGAATAAACTGAGGTTTTAGGGGATTTTGTCTGAGGAGCTTTACTAGCAGTCATAGGTCAATATTTAAGAAAATGAGTATATTAGTGCTTATTGATCAAAAGTGTCTGTAAACTTTGAGGGAGTATTGCCAGATAAAGCAGAAGGATTTCCCTTGCTGTCTGACCAGCGTTGACGATAAATCACTTCCAACTCACTACCGGCTTTACGAAAAACCCTTACCTGATTCGACCAAAGGGACTGGAAAATGCGATAAAAGGTCAAACTGATAATGGCAACAATCAATCCTGTCGCAGTTGAAATAAGGGCTTCCCCGATACCCAGGGTAACACCGGTGGTTGAGGAAGTGCCAAGATCGCTAATTTGGATGTCTCCTAAGGAGGTAATCAGTCCCAAAACCGTTCCGAGTAATCCTAATAGGGGAGATAGCGCAATCACAGCTTCTAATATTTTGTCCCCCCGTTTCATTAAGGCTAATTCATCATCGGCCGCTGATTCTAGGGCTAAATGGAACACTTCTGGATCGGGATTGACTAATCTTAGAGGTCCATAGAGAAAACTGCCCATCGGATGCTTACTATACTCTTTAGCCACTTTGGGGGTAGCATCCCAGTTATGAGCAGCCATTTCCAGCACTCGATTCACAATTTTTCCTTCTTTGAGTAAAAATTGTATCCAAAACACAGAACGTTCAATAATGGTACTTAAGGCCAATACGGACAAAATGAGTAGCGGCCACATTGCCACCCCACCTTTTGTCATAATTTCTTGGATATTCACAGTTTTACTTAACCTCCGTTGGTGATCCCCATCGAAAAAGACTTTAACAGTTGTAATGATTTATTTACAATTTATTAGATTTATATTTAGCAATCAATTATATCCTCAAAGAAGAAGGCCTTGTTGGTCGACCAACAGACAGCCCATAGAAATTATTGCATCGGTATCTCTGCTTGGAGGCATTAGATTTTTCAAAGGAACCACAATGAACATTGCCGTATTGTAAATAGGATGGATGGTGATGAGGACTCTAAAAATGACGAAAGCTACGGTTGGCTTTCTCTCTATCTGTTGTTTGAGTGGTTTAATTGCTATCTCAAAGACCTATCTCTCAAGTATCTTCATAGACGTTCAAGGGTTACGAGAAGTTTCCCCAAGAACGGTTTTTCCCCAACCAACCCTTCAGGAAAAACATTTGGTTGATGCACAAGTACAATTTGGCTTTAAGTTGTTCTCTACTTTGACGAAAAGCCAAGAAAAGGAAAATGTCTTGATTTCTCCTACCAGTATTGCCCTGACGTTATCCATGCTCTACAATGGAGCAACAGGAAGCACTAAAAGAGAAATTGCCCAAGGATTAACCCTTGAAAATATCAGTGTCAACACCCTCAACCGTGCTAATCAAACCCTACACAATGACTTAAATAGCCATGAATTTGATAGTCGCTTAATTGTCACGAATTCCCTCTGGGCAAGGGAAGGGTTTTCTTTTCGTTATCAATTTCGTAAAAATAGTCGCAGTTATTATCAGGCTAAGATTACTAATTTAGATTTTTCTAGTTCTGAAGCGAGAGGGATTATGAACCGTTGGGTGACGGAAAAAACCCAAGGACAAATTCAGAAAATTATGGATTCTACTCAAGCTGATGATGTTCTTTTTCTGATCAATACAGCTTCTTTTCAGGGACTATGGGAAATCGGTTTTGATCGCAATTTAATTAAGGATAAACCTTTTTATTTAATGGATAAATCGGTTAGAAATTATCCTTTTATGTCCCGTAAAGGAACCTATAACTACCTGGAAACGCCTCAATTAAAAGCAGTAGAACTTCCTTATGGCGATGGACGGTTTAGTTTATATTTATTCTTAGCACAACCTGAGAACAATTTACCTGAGATGGTAGAAGGAATCACCCCTAAAAAGTTATCAAAATTGTTATCTCAATTTCGCAAAAGCCAAGGATTATTGGAGTTACCTCGTTTCCGGTTAAATTATGAGGTAGATTTGACAAACGCCTTAAAAAAATTAGGCTTTTCTACTATGTTTGATCCAAATCAAGCAGAATTTGCTCAGTTAAGTTCTCATCCCACTTATATTAATGGGATGAAACATCAAACTATGTTAGTAATTAATGAACAAGGAGTTACCACCTCTCCCGAAAATAATGTGTTGGTTAAAACAGCATCAATGGATAATTTAAAAGAAGAATTTTCTTTAACTATTAACCGACCTTTTTTGTCTATTATTCGGGATAATGAAACAGGAAATATTTTATTTATGGGCATGATTTTTGAACCTTAAAGCCACATTTTGAGTTTTTTCAGGAATCAAATTAGCTCAAACTCTCTAGCAAATAATCTAAGTTTAAATCCGATAATTGAATAGTTTTTATAATTTTTGAAGACATTTTTTTTAGGGATCTTCTATAAGCTGGATCATAATGAATAACTAATAAATCTTGGACGAGTTCTTTCCATGATTTGTTATCTATCCAACTATTCCATTGACTAATCTTATTCCATCCGTAATAAGTTTTAAGATAGCGTAATTTATTTTTAAGAATTTCAGGATTTTCTGTTAAATGCTCATATTCTTGCAATAAAAACTCTACTCTCTTTTCTAAAGGTAACTGGAGTTCAAAACAAGGAGACTGTTTCATTTTTTTCCATAAACTTTCTGGTAGATAAACATTGCCAATTTTATAACTTTCTGATTCTATCCAAATAGGTTGATTGACATCAAATTGCTGAAATTTTTGTAACAATAAAGAGTCAAAATATTTTTGTGATGGTTGATTTTTGATATCATTTTTCCATTCTTCTCCTAATAAGGAACCCCTATGGTTAGCAATTTTCTCTAGGTCTAAAACTTGATAACCTTGTTGTTTTAAACCTTGTAAAAAATAAGTTTTTCCTGTCCCTGTTAATCCACAAAGAATATTATAATTAAACTGTAATGGTAAGGTTTTTAATTGTTGACAGACATAGGAACGATAAGTTTTATATCCTCCTTTTAACACAGTAACTTGCCAACCTATTTGAGCTAAAATAACGGCTAAACTTTGGGATCTTTGTCCTCCTCTCCAGCAATAAATTAAGGGAGAATAACAAGTATCTTTGTTTAAAAAATGTTGATTGATTTGCTTAGAAATATTATTAAAGATTAAAGAAGCTCCTAATTTTTTAGCTTCAAAAGCAGATATTTGTTTGTAAATTGTACCAACTTTTTTGCGTTCTTCATTATCAAGAACAGGTAAATTAATTGCTCCAGGAATATGATCCTCAGCAAATTCATTTTCTGATCTAACATCGATAATTTCACTAGGATTTTTTGACAAGGGAAAGTCACTAAAATTTGGTATTTTTAAATTCATAATTTATGGGATCGCTATTATCATTGTACCTTAAAAATAAATTAGTTAATTATTAGTAATATTTAATTTAACTTTAAATTAAGTGAACAATCTTAAAATAAACCATAACTTTTTCAATGGTAAGAACTATCTAAGTTAAAATAGCTGGCGTTTCCATGAACAAATTTATTCCCTAACTATTGATTAATTTTGGAGATGGTAATGACCGTAAAATCAGCTTTACTGAAACTTTTTTTTGGTGTTTGTATCGCCACAAATATAACTCAATTAGCAAACGCAGAAAATTATGGATTAACCCAGTTTAACTTTAATAATCGACCCAGTTTAGGACAAGTTCCTAATCAAGATGGTAATCCACAAGATATTTTTCTAGGAGGATTTTCTGGCTTATATTTTGAAGGATTTAATGGCAATAATTTACAGTTTGTAACCCATCCAGATCGCGGACCCCTTCCTTTACCGCTTCCTAACTTACAACCTGAAATTGTCCGTTTTGAGTTAGACGTAACTAGCAATAATATTACCATTATAGACCGCATTAATTTATTTCAATCTGATGGAATAACTCCTTTATCTGTACGTCCCAATTTACAAGCAGGAGAGCAAAGAACAGCATATACCGATCAGTTTGGAGTGGATTTATCGGGGAATCCAATTCCGAATGATCCTTTAGGTGCAGACTTAGAAGGAATTGTCGTTGATAGTCGTGATAATAGTTTTTGGATGGTGGATGAATATCGACCGGCAATCTATCATTTTGATGTAGTAGGAACCCTATTAAATCGCTTTATTCCTATGGGAACAGCAGCAGCAGGAAATGAACCTTTAGGAACCTTTGGAACGGAAATTATCCCTTCAGTTTATGCTCAAAGAAGAGTTAATCGAGGGTTTGAAGCAGTGGCCTTAAATCAGGATACAAAGACATTATATGCCTTTATTCAAAGTCCTATTGATAACCCTGATACAACCGGAGATACAACCTCAAGAAATAGTGATATTTTGCGTATCCTAGAACTGGATATTAGTAACCCAACAAATCCTCTGGTTAGTGGTCAATTTGTCTACTTATTAAATAATGATTTCTATGACAGTAATGTCGATAAAATTGGGGATGCTGTTTGGTTGGAAGATAATCGTTTTGCTGTTATTCAAAGAGATTCTTCCATTGGATTAGATGCAAATAAATTGGTCTTTGAAATTGATTTATCTGATGCAACTAATTTAGAAACAGATGTTTTTAATTTAGTAGAAAATAAAACCTTAGAAGAACATACAGCAGAAGAATTAGCAATTGCAGGAATTATTCCTGTTAATAAAACTTTCTTATTTAATTTACCTGATTTGGGTTATTTGGCAGGGGATAAACCCGAAGGTTTAGCTTTACTTCCTGGAAAAAAGCCTAGTTTTGTTGTTATTAATGATAACGATTATGGGTTATTAGATGATCAAATTCCTAATGATGGTCGTCAAGATTTTAATCCCGAACCTATTCCTGTGGTTGTAGGCGTTATTACCCCTGTTTCTGAACCATCTAATCATGCTTTATTAGGAGGGTTTTTATTACTAGGAATTGTCTCAATTTTTCGTCGTTATATCGATTCGATTAAACGGGTTTAACAGTGTTAATAAGATGTTTTAATCCGTGGACTAATCTTTCAATTCCTATGGTTGCTGTTTCTTGTTGTAGCGCACCGTAAGCAATACGTAAATAGCAACCTTTTTCCATCCCAAAGGTTGACCCAGGAAGCACAGCAATTTTATAGTTTTTGATTAATTTTTTGACTAATTCAAAATCATTCATATCGGTATTAATTTTCAAGAAAAAATAAAAAGCTCCTTCACTAGAAACCAAGGTAGCAATATCCTCTAATTCCTGAAGATGATGGCTAAAAATCTCTCGAACTTGATTGATTTCTTGAAGATGGTGTTGACAGTAACTTTTTCCAATTTTTAAAGCATTTAAGGCTGCATATTGAGAAATAACAGGAGGACAAATTAAAATCGTGTCTTGAATTTTTTTAACCGCTTCTAATAAATGATTTGGAATAACCATATAACCAATTCTCCAACTCGCAAACCCATAAGCTTTAGACAAACTATATAAACAAATAGTATAGGAATCACTATCCATAATTGAAGCAGGAGAAAAATGTTTCATTCCATCATAGGTAAAATATTCATAAGCTTCATCAGAAATGTGATAAATATTCTTTTCTCGACACAGTTGATTAACCTCTGTGAGACTTGACTCAGAATAAACAACCCCTGTAGGATTATTAGGAGAAATGGTCACAATAGCGCGAGTTTTTGGGGTAATTGCTGCTTTGATTTTATCTAAAGAAAGTTGATACTTCTCATCGGTATCAACTAAAATAGGATGACAATTAGCTATAGTGATTGCCATTTCATGATTAAAGTAAAAAGGACTATTGAGTATAATCTCATCTCCAGCATTGGTAATAGCTAAAATGGCATTCATGAACGCCATATTTGCTCCTGCTGTTACCATAACAGAGCGATTTGAATTAATATGAATCTGATTATCTTCTTGTAATTTTGTAACAATTTGAGCAATTAAGGGACGAATACCTTGAACTGATTTATACTGATGATTGTGGGATTTATTTAAGAATTCACTAATTCCTTCAATAGCTTCTGGAGGAGGTGGATAATAAACGACTCCTTGTCCCAAAGAGATAGTTCCAGGATTATCTTGTATCAGTTTTCCCACTATGGGAATTATGGGAGATTGTACCCTATTCATTCGTGAAGTAAAATTACTCATTGATTACCTTCATCTTTGCTAAAACGAGCAATCGTTTTGCCTAATATTAATAGTTAATCATTCAATAGCTATCATAGCTTGCTTACAATGGAAATTGTCAAACAACTTAAGCAAATTGTTATTATTCTTTTGATTTTTGCTATGGTTAATGTTTGTTTATTATATTTTCAAAGTTATCAAATGACTAAAGATGGAAGAGTCGTTAATTTTTCTGGAATTGTTAGAGGAGCTAGTCAAAAACTGATTAAAAATGAGTTAGTTAATCATCCTAATGATCAAGAAATTAATAAAATTGATCGCATCATTCAAGGATTAATCAAAGGAGATAAATCCTTAGACCTTCCTGTGGTAAAATCTAAAAATTTTCAATCTAAAATTAATATTGTTCAACAAAAATGGCAAACTGTAAAGTCAGAAATAATAGCATTTAGACAGGGAAAAACAACAGAAAAAAAACTTTTAGAAATAAGTGAGATTTTCTGGAATGTTACCAATGATGCAACATTTACAGCAGAAAATATTACTGTTAATAATATTCACTTTCTCAGACGCTTCTATTTATTACTATTTGCCATAAATATTTTAGTATTAAGTATTATTTGGAAAGTAACCAAAAAAATATCTAGAAATATTATGGATCGTATTCGTGCAGAAATCTCTCTCAAAAGTTCTGAAGAGAAATTCCATCAATTAGCTAATAATATTAATGAAGTTTTTTGGATTACTGATATTAATTATCAACAAATGATTTATGTAAGTCCAGCTTATGAAAAAATTTGGGGTAAAACTTGTCAAAGTTTATATTTAGATATAAATCAATGGAAAAAGTCTATTTATCCTGAAGATTTAGAAATTTTTAACAGAGTGTTGGAAAATTTTTTAGTTAATCAAGAGGAAACCTTTGATTTAGAATATCGTATTATTGGTTCTGACAAAAAAATTAACTGGATACATGATCGAGGTTTTGTTATTAAAAATAGTCAAAATAAAGCCTATCGAATTGCTGGAATTGCTGAAGATATTACCCAAAGAAAAATCATAGAAATTCGTCTTAGACAAGAATTAAAACGTACATTATTATTACAAACAATAACCAATAAAATTCGAGCGAGTTTAGAGATAGAAACTATTTTAGATAAAACAGCAAATATTATTGCTAAAAAAATGAACATAAATAGTTGTTTGATTTATACTTATAGTCATAATCAATATTTAAAATTCAGTTTAATTGGAAAAAATACTAACAATACTATAAAATTTTATGACTTTTTAAATCAGTTAGATCAAGATAATCCTTATTTAAGGAAGATTATAGACAAAGATAAAGCAACACCAATTAATAATATTAAAGAAGAACCTTTACTAACATCCAGTCAATATTTATTACAGTCAAAAAATATAAAATCGATTTTAACGGTAAGGACTTCTTACAAAAAACAAATTAATGGCGTGATTGAATTACATCAATATCATCAAATTCATCACTGGAAACCCGAAGAAATTAACTTAATCGAATCAGTTGCATCCCGATTAGGAATTGCCATTGCTCAAGCTAATTTACTAACAGAAAATAAACAACAGTTAGAAAAATTAAATGAACAAAATAGACAACTCCAAGAAAAAACCAAACAAGCAGCAGCAGCGAACCAAGCAAAGACTAATTTTTTAGCTAATATGAGTCATGAAATTAGAACTCCTTTAAATGCAATTTTAGGATTTTCTGATTTACTTAGTCAAAAAATGACCGATCCAGACAATGTCAATTATCTTCAATCTATCATGATTAGTGGTAATAATTTATTGGAATTAATTAACGATATTTTTGATATGGTTAAACTGGAATCAGGAACAGTAAAATTACAATATGAACCAGTCAATCTACAAGAGATAATTACACAAATACATCACACATTTAGTCAAAAAGCGAAGAATAAAAACATACAATTATTAGTTGATTTTAACGAAAATATACCAGATATAATAGAGTTTGATAAAATAAAACTGTATCAAATACTGACTAATTTGATTGATAATGCTATAAAATTTACTAAACTAGGTTCAGTGAAGATTACTATTTGGGCTAACGGTTTCAAAAATGATCTTAAGACTCATCAAGAAAACTGTTCTATTATTATTTCTATACAAGATACAGGGGTTGGCATTTCTGAAGAAAAACAAGAAATTATTTTTGATCGATTTACTCAAGTTTCCCAAGAAATGAACCGAGCATATGAAGGAATTGGACTCGGTTTAACCTTAAGTCAAAAACTTGTCCAACTGTTAGGAGGAACTATAGAACTTGATAGTCAGTTAGGGAAAGGAAGTACCTTCACTTTAAACTTTCCTAATATTAATATTATTCAATCCTCTTCTCAAAAAATCATCGATTTAATAACAGAAAAAGAATTAACCCATATTGATAGAGCAGAAGTTTTAAAATCATCAAACATTAATCTACAACAATTATCAGAACTCTTAGAAAAACTTTATGATTATCAAAAAAAGTCTTGGCCAAAACTTCAACAAACCTTATCGACCAAAGAAATTAAAAAATTGATTGCTTTATTAGTAAACTGGGGACAAACATATCAAGTTACCGAATTATTAAATTATGCTAAAAAAATTAATCACGCTTTAGACGAATTAGACTTAGAAACCCTCTCACAACTCATCGCCGATTTTCCAAAATTAAGAAATACTTTATTAAATCAATTATCTCAAAACCCTCAACCAAGGTAAAATTGAATTATTATATAAAGTATAGGAAAATTTGCTAACTATTGAGGAGTTGAATGATGGATAAAGATACCCAATTTGCCTTATTAGTGATAGGATTACCCTTATTAGGCCTAATTTATTGTGGCTTAATTATTGCCTTTTTAATGAATAATCCTTTTGGGCGTGAACATCCTTTAATTACAGGATTTGTAGTGATGGTCATTCCCTTTTCTACAGCAGCCACAATTTGGATTAAAGCCTCAGCCAAAGCCTATCAACAACATGAACTGAGAAATCACGCCAGAAGCAATAAACTACAATAATGGGGAATCAATTATTAATGATCAACTATGGAATTTGGAAACCCTAAACCCCAACAACTTCCTGTCACCTTACCTGGGGGAACTCTCATCAAAGTTGAAGTGGAACAAACTGGAAGAGAAGATGTCGCCTTTGACGTTAAACCCTTCAGCCAAGTAACCAAGGCTCTAGAAGAAATTACGACAGCCTTAGCGGAAACGGTACAAAAGACAAAACCCGATAAAGCTTGCATTAAATTTGGGTTAGAATTAGGTATAGAAAAAGGAGAGCTAATCGCTATTATTGTCAAGGGATCGGGTAAAGCTAACTTACAAGTTACCCTAGAATGGGGCAAGTAAGTCTAATGTTCTCAGTTCCCTAACGTTGTTGTTATCCCTACCATCATCTGATGATCATGGAAAAAAAAGATGAGTCAACCACTCGAAAGGCTCTTACAACGTTGTGCTGTGAAAGTAACTGTTCCTGGCCAGATGGGTTGGGGAACCGGGTTTTTTGTTGCCCCAGGACAAATTTTAACCTGCTTCCATGTGATTAAAAATGCCCAGAATGGACAGGTAAACGTCAGTTGGCAAAATGAGGAGAATTGGACCGAAGCGGTTATAGAAGAAGGCCATGAATTATTAGATATTGCCCTGCTCAAATTAAGGGATGTGGTTGATTCAATCCCTTGTGTTCATCTAGACGATGGGTTTCAAGCAGAAGATCGATTTTATATCTATGGTTATCCCGATGACTTTCCGGGTGGAGCTTCGGTCACCGGTCAGTGTGAAGGAACCGCCCAAGATCAACAAACCCTGATTAAATTTAAAGCAGGACAAATACGGCCAGGGTTAAGTGGTTCCCCGATTTTAAATCAACGCACGGGAAAAGTTTGCGGAATGGTCAAATGTACCCGCGATCGCAGTTTTGATTTGGGGGGTGGTGCCGTTCCCGTAGAAGCTATTTTAACCACCTTTCCCCATCTGCTTGAAGAACAACGTCGTTTTCATCAAAATAACCATCAATGGCTGTCCCTACTTCCCCAATCTCCCAGTCACGCTCAACTCACTCGTCAAGACTACCGTAATCGTCAAGCTCTGATTAATAAAGTTAATCACTATTGGATAGAAGGGGTTCTCGAAACCTCCCTTGATCATCATCAAGCCATCGCATTAAGCTTAGAAGAAAGACCCTTAGCTCTCAATAGTCTGTCTAACTTAAGAGAAGAGTTTTTAGACAGTCCGAACATTACCCTCTCTTCAGATATCAACGTCATTGATATTTTTGACCAACTCGGAGCCGGACGCACTCTATTAATTTTAGGGGAACCTGGAGCCGGAAAAACCATTACCCTGTTGCAGTTAGGGAAAGAATTAATTAGACGGGCCCGAGAAGATGCTCAACAGTTGATTCCTGTGGTGTTGAACCTCTCTTCTTGGGCCGAACACAAACAAACGATCGACCAATGGATTGTTAAAAAATTATGTATTAATTATCAAGTTCCCCAAAAGATAGCAGAAGGTTGGGTAAAAAACGAGCAGCTTTTATTTTTATTAGATGGACTCGATGAAATTCTCACCAAAGAGTCTCAAGAAGCTTGTATTAGAGCCATCAACCAATTTCATCAAGACTTTGGTTCTCCAGAAATGGTGGTTTGTTGTCGAGAAAAAGACTATTTTGCTTTATCTGAACGTTTGAATCTAGAAAGTGCTATTTATTTACGATCTTTAACCTTAGAACAAATTGATCACTATTTGAGTAGTCTAGGAAATGAAATGTCTTCCCTGCGAACCACCATTAAACGTGATCCTGTATTGCAGGAGTTAGCCACATCTCCTTTAATGCTCAATATTCTGGCCATCGCTTATCAAGGGATGAATATTAATGAGGTATTCACCTCTGATTCAATTGAAGAACAACAACAACATATTTTTAATGTTTATATTCAACGAATGTTTAAGCGTCGTCGTCAAAATCCAGGGAATTACTCTCAACGAGAAACTATCAAGAAATTAGCCTGGTTAGCACAGAAAATGTCAAAATTTTCTCAAAGTATCTTTCTCATTGAAACGATGCAACCCACCTGGTTAGATAATCTTAGGGAAAAAAGATTATATCGAATAGGAATACGATTTTTAGTTCTCGCTTCCTGGAGTACCATTCATATCTCTTTATTAGGTTTATATCATAGTTTAGTGGGGGATATCCCCTATAACCCAACCCCTATGGAAATATTAAGTTATGGGGTAGTTGCCGGATTAATCGGTTCTGTTACTTATAGTGTAATTGGGGGTTTAACGGCTGATGTGTTTAAAAAGTTTGCTAGTTTGTTTAATGGTCTTATCTTAGGGATGATTTATGGATTATTGTATGGAATTGTCTGGCAAAGGGGGGAAATGGGCATTGCTTATGGATTGATGATAGGGTTAGTGGGTATCCTCATTTATCGTCCCATGAGTAGCGAAATTAGCCCGATAGAAACCTTTAAATGGTCTTGGGAAAAAGCAACATTATATTCAGGATTAGGGATTATAATTGCCCTCAGTCTTTTTCTAGCAGGAAGTACAGGAGGGCTACTGCAAAGTATGATTTTAGGGGTGATGGTTTGTTTTATTTTCGTCTTCGTTAAAGGGGAAGAAATTGAGCAAAAAACCATTGTCAACCAAGGAATTTGGAAATCAGCCACCAATGCAGCCAAGATATTTTTAACCATTGGTCTATTAACAACCATCTTATTTACCCTGGTTGAAGGATGGATTTCTGGTATCATTAATGGCATCCTTCTCGGTATCTTAGGGGCATTATTAGGGGCCCAATTCTCAGGAATTGTTTGTATTGAGCATTTGGTTTTACGGCTTATCTTATGGAGAAAAGGGAAAATTACCTGGAACTATGCTCGCTTTTTAAACTATGCCACAGCCCGAATTTTTCTGCAAAAAGTAGGAGGCGGTTATATTTTTATTCACCGTAGATTACGAGAGCATTTTACTCAACTTTCGTAACAACAATTCATCTCAGTAATATGGCTAACTGATAACTGATAACTGCTCACTGGTAACTGACTCTACCCTAACTTACTTCTTTAACATTTAAGGTATCAAAATCCATCCCTACCGCTTGAGAAATATGAGATAATTTATACTTTTCTAACCGATTAATTAAACCTTGATTGATCTCAGGAATACACCAAGGTCCTTGATAAATCCAACCAGTATATAACTGCAATAAACTCGCCCCTGCGGTGATCTTTTCCCACGCATCTTCCGCCGTAAAAATGCCTCCTACCCCAATAATCGGTAACGTCCCTTGAGTTTGTTCATAAATAAAACGAATCACTTCTGTAGACCGTTGACGAACCGGTTGTCCGCTAATTCCTCCGGCTTCCTCTTCAATAAAATGACCTGTTTTTTCAAGAATTTTCGTCTTTAATCCTTCCCGTTTAATGGTAGTATTGGTGGCAATAATTCCCGCTAACTCGTAAGTTTTAGCTAAGTCGATAATCAGCTTAATCGCCTCCCAATTTAAGTCAGGGGAAATCTTCACCAAGAGAGGTTTTTCTTGTTGATTAATCGATTGTAATTCGTGTAAAATAACGTTCAGTTGTTCCCCTGCTTGTAGCGATCGCAATCCAGGGGTATTGGGAGAACTGACATTGACCACAAAATAATCTGCATAATCCACAAGATAACGAAAACTCTCCACATAGTCCATAGCAGCCTTATCTAAAGGGGTAATTTTCGACTTACATAGGTTAATTCCAATGGGAATTTGACGGGGTTGTCGTTGCCAAGTTTCTTGTAGCGTTCGGGCAATCATTTGGGCCCCTTGATTATTAGCCCCTAAGCGATTTAAAGCGGCTTTATCCTGGGGTAAACGGAATAAACGAGGTTTTGGGTTCCCAGATTGAGGATGGAGGGTCACAGCCCCAATTTCGGCAAATCCAAACCCCAAATGACCCCAGATACCAGCAGACAAACCATCTTTATCACAGCCTGCAGCTAACCCCACAGAGGTGTTAAAGGTTAACCCCCACAAATTTTGTTGTAGTCGCTCATCCTCCAAGCGAAAAGAACCCTCTAAATTGGATAATATCCATTTTCCCCAAACCCTGTGACGATTTTCATCCAAACTGTGAAGGGTTTTCAGTAGTTTTTGATGGACATTTTCCGGGTTGTTTTTAGCCACTGCAAGGACAAGAGGATAGAAAGGCTGGGCAAAGTTAAACATTTTCAAGAAGGAGTCAGGAGTCAGGAGTCAGAAGTCAGGAGTCAGGAGTCAGGAGTCAGGAGTCAGAAGTCAGGAGTCAGAATTAATATTAATAATTAAACAATTTTTTCTCCTGATTCCCTCCTTGCCGCAAAGGGGTGATCGATCTTATATATCATTAAGGATAGGAAACCCATAATCAGCATAACCCTATCTGCTTGTAAAAATTATTAATTGTAGATTAATTTTTGCCTTCAAGAATAGAGACGACTCAATTCAGTTCGATTAAGCTCGAAAACGGCTTGCTAAATGTAATAAAGACATGAAGATTGTAGAATCTAGAATGAACAGAAAAAATAAATTCTAAATTCTAAATTTGATATTTGTCCATCATTCAAGATACAATAAAAATTGTCTTAACTTTCTATCGTTTTAGATATAATAAGTATTATGTCTCATGCTACAGATATAAAAGCCTTAGCCCGTTGGATGTGCGCTGATTTTAGTAATCAAGAACAAGCCTTTGAAAACCCTCCTTTTTATGCTCATATTCGGGTTTGTATTCGCCCTTTACCCATCGCTAATTTCCCCGAACCTAGTTTATTTTTAGAACAAGCTTATGATTATGCTTTAACCCAACCTTATCGAGTACGGGTGTTAAAGTTAAATATTGTCGATGAAAAAATTGAATTAGAAAATTATAAACTTAAAGAAAAAGAAGCCTTTTTAGGAGCATCCCGTGATCTGGAGAAATTAAAAAAACTCACCCCTGATGATCTTGAATTAATGCAGGGGTGTGATATGTTTATAGGTTGGACAGGAACCAGTTTTAAAGGAGTGGTTAAACCTGGAAAAAATTGTCGTGTTGTTCGTAATGGCCAAGAAACCTATGTAGACAATAGTTTTGAAATAAATGACCATCAATTAATTAGTTTGGATCGGGGTTATGATCCTGTTACAAACAAATTAGTTTGGGGATCAATCGCGGGTGCATTTCACTTTAAACGTCTCCAAAGTTTCGCCAATGAGGTTGAATTTTAAACGGTTAATTCGGGTTAATTCTTCCTCCATTTAAAACTTGATCAATACGCACTTGATGGGGAGTTTTTTGCGGTTCATTTTCTCCCCCTATCATTTGGGTACAAGTGGCACTACTAAAACAAGCTTGTAAATCTTTTTCTGCTTCTTCTCTGCTAGACACTTCAGGATCTTTATTATTGTCTAAATCTGTATTTTCTTCAGGGGTTTGCTCAGAATTTACAGCAGTAGAAGGAACAAGATTAGAATTAGATGAAGGGGAACATAACCCCGATAAATCAATAGTATTTCCCCCTTGATCAACTCCATAGCAACTAGGAGAAGCATTGACATTATTAGCGATGATTGTAATTCCCGTAAAAGCGGAAACTACAAGGAGTCCAGTTGTTAAAAATCGCTGCATAAAATTTGCCTATCATTGGATCAGTATTCACTGCGATCATAATCGTTCATGGTAATGATAGACATCCCTAAATTTACGGAAAAAAACCATTAAAATTAGTTATGTTCTTGGGAAATTTTTAACTTAGGTTTAATAACAGTAGGCACTAATTCTAAAATTTGCTCAACAATATCATCGGGGGTTTGATGTTCATCAATAATAATTTGTAAATCACTTTGAGCATATAAAGATTGACGTTGCTCTAATAAAGAGTGTAACTTCAAATTTAAGTCTGTTTCTTGTAATAAAGGACGGCTTTTATCTTTAGCAAGACGTTTTGTTAAAATAGGAACAGAAGCGTCTAACCAAACAATTAAACCATGATGTAAATAACTCCAATTTATTGGCTTTAAAATTATGCCTCCTCCCGTTGCAATAACACTTTTAGTACAAGCAGCTAATTCTGAAATTACCTCAGTTTCAAGCTGACGAAATGTCTCTTCTCCTTGGGTAGCAAAAATATCGTTAATGCTTCGTTGTGCTACTCTTTCAATTAACACATCAGTATCAAAAAAACGATAATTTAAACGCTGTGCTAATTTTTGCCCTACCGTTGTTTTACCGGTTCCCATCATACCAACCAAAAAAATATTAACCCCTTGAAGTAGTTGCTGCATAATAATTATTAAATGTCTGAGTAAGTAGCTCAACCCCATTTTAACGAAGTCAGAAGTTCCTCACTACGTTCCGGCGCTATCGCACAGAAGTTAGAAGTCAGAAGTTCCTCACTACTACCATGCGCTATCGCACAGAAGT
>JASJDD010000128.1 GCA_030065735.1 Crocosphaera sp. | reverse complement strand
AGCGACTCTATGAGAGAGTTCTACGCAGCTACTGCTACGCGCTTGAAGCTTACGATGTTGTTCGCAGTTACTATTTTTTTGAGCCTTGTATTTACGAGAGGAGACTCACTCTCGACCTGCGTCACAGTTTGGATTTCGCCAACCTGTCGAAGCCGTTGCGGCCCCATGTGTTCTATTTATATTATAAAGATAGTTTCTAATTTTGGCAACGTTACAAATCATTGAGTATTTAGTTCATTTTGCTATCACGGGAAGGCGATCGCTGTACAGTAAGTAAGCTAGTGATTATGTATTGATGCTTATGTTTCCTATTAACCGTCCCCGTCGTTTGCGCCAAAATGCTCAATTACGGCGTATGGTACGTGAAACCATTTTGACCACTAATGATCTAATTTATCCTTTATTTGCGGTTCCTGGTAGTAGTGTAGCGAAGGAAGTGGTATCTATGCCAGGGGTTTATCAGCTATCTATTGATAAGATAGTAGATGAAGCCAAGGAAGTCTATGATCTCGGTATTCCTGCGGTTATTTTGTTTGGTATTCCTGAAGAGAAGGACACCGAGGCTACCGGTGCATGGCATGATCATGGTATTGTACAACAGGCGGCCACAGCAGTAAAGGAGGCTATTCCTGATCTAGTGGTGATTGTAGATACTTGTTTATGCGAGTATACCAGTCATGGTCACTGTGGTTATTTGGAGACAGGAGACTTAACAGGGAGGGTATTAAACGATCCCACCTTAGATTTATTGAAGAAAACGGCTGTTTCTCAGGCTAACGCTGGTGCTGATATTATTGCACCTTCCGGCATGATGGATGGGTTTGTGCAAGCCATCCGCGAGGGCTTAGATGAGGCAGGATATAATGACATTCCTATTTTATCCTATGCTGCTAAGTATGCCTCAGCTTATTATGGACCATTTAGGGATGCTGCGGACTCTGCGCCCCAGTTTGGCGATCGCCGTACCTATCAGATGGACCCTGGAAATGCCAGAGAAGCGTTAAAAGAGGTGGATCTCGACATTGCAGAGGGGGCTGATATGTTGATGGTTAAACCTGCTTTATCTTACATGGATATTATTTGGCGCGTCAAGGAAATGACCGATCTTCCCGTTGCTGCTTATAATGTTTCGGGGGAATATTCTATGGTGAAAGCTGCTGCTTTAAATGGTTGGGTTGATGAGAAGAAAGTTACCTTAGAAACCTTAACCAGTTTTAAGCGTGCTGGTGCTGATTTAATCTTAACCTATCACGCCAAAGATGCTGCCCGTTGGTTACAAGAAGGATAGTTAAGTTTATTTTTGACTGTTTTTTAGAGCATCTATTTATATTCTTTGGTAGATGCTCTTTTTGATTAATTTACCTACATTAATATGGAGAGTCAATCAGAAGACTTAAAAGAGGTTATTTTTCTTGCATCTGCTAAGAAGGTATTACAAACGTTTCCCCAAGATGTTAAGAGAGATATGGGTTTTGTACTCTACCAAGTACAACAAGGGAAAAAACCTATCAATGCTAAACCATTAAAAGGGTTTGCTGGTGCTGGTGTTTTAGAAATTATTGAGGACTATAATAGTGATACTTACCGTGCCGTTTATACGGTAAAATTTCCTAAAGTTATTTATGTACTTCACTGTTTCCAGAAAAAATCTAAACAAGGGATCAAAACTCCTAAACAAGATATAGATTTAATTAAGCAGAGATTAAAGTCTGCGGAAGGTAATTATCATCAATGGTTACAACAACAAAAGGAGAATACAGATGACAGATGATTTTGTTAAAAGTAGTGGCAATATTTTTGAAGATATAGGAGACTCAGATCCTACAAGTACCTTAACTCGCGCTCAAATAATGTCCCGTATTATAGATATTATCAATGAAAAGGGTTTAAGTGAAATTGAAGCAGCAAAGGTATTAGGTATTGCTCAAACTAAAGTTTCTTTACTAATGAATGGAAAGTTAAGTCAATTTTCTCTTGATGAATTATTTTTATTGTTAAATGCACTTGATAAAGATGTCGAAATTATCATTAAAACGAAAGCTGATCAGACAAAAGGAAAAGTTAGAGTTTTGATAGAATAAATAGTTATAAATATCTTCTATTATTAACCTATTGTATTAATTTGAGGTCAAGATGAAATTTGAAATTTCTAATCTAGGGTATATTAAACAAGCTGAAATTGAGTTAGGGGATTTAACGATTATCTGCGGTAAGAATAATACAGGTAAAACTTATGTTAATTATGCTATTTATGGATTTTTGAAAAGTTGTAAACTTAATCTAGACTTTGAAATTGAAATAGAAAATGAGTTCAATGAGCTTTTAGAACAAGGATCTGTAAAAATAGATTTATCTGAGCATAAAAATAAATTGATTAACTCTGTAACTAAGTTTTCAAAATCTTACTCTAATTTTTTACCACAAATTTTTAACATCAATGAAGAACTACTACAGCAAGCTAGTTTTGCTGTTAAAATAAACAATTATGATTTAGAAAGTTGTGAAACTGATACTAAAACAAGTCTGATAACGGCAGGGTTGAACATAAGGCATGAATTAAACTTAAAAATTCATAAAAGAAAAGGAAGTAATCTGTTAGAAATTGTTTTATTGGATAATAACCTAAGATCCGCTAGTTCCTATAATTTAGAAATAGCCAAAAAAGATATAAATAAATCTAGTTTTTTAAGAAAAATAATTGCAAGCTCATATTTTCCGAATCCTTTTATTATTACATCAGAAAGAACGGGAGTTTCTTTATTTTATAAAGAACTTGATCTAAATAAAAATCTAATGATAGATATGATGCAAAAACAAATAATTAATAATATATCTTTTGATTTACCAGAAATATTTAATAAGAGAATCTCTCGATATTCTCAACCAGTTAAAGATGAAATAGATTTTGTTAGAGATTTAGATACAATTAGTAAAAAAACAGGAAAATTAGCTGAAACCAATCCTGAAATAATAGATTTATTAATAGACATAATAGGAGGTGATTATAGTGTTACAGATTATTCTATGTCTTTTAAGTTTACAGAAGATACTAAACCGCAAGAAATACCATTATATTCTGCATCATCAACCGTTAAATCATTAATGAATTTATATTTTTATTTGAAACATCTTGCCAAACCTGGAGACATATTAATTATTGATGAACCAGAACTTAATTTACATCCCGAAAATCAAAGAAAGTTAGCTAAACTGTTTACAAAATTAACAAAATGTGGTGTAAAATTATTAATGACAACTCATAGTGATTATTTAATCAAAGAATTGAATAACTTAATTGTCTTAAATAATGACTTTAAAAGGAAATCAGAGTTAATGGAAGAATATAAATATAGTGAAGAAGATATTTTAGAACCGAATAAAGTTAAAGTTTATATTGCAGAAAATAATACATTAAACCCTGCTAAAATAACACAATTAGGAATTGAAGTTCCAACCTTTGATGATGAAATTATTAACATGACTGATTTTTATGACGAAGTATATTATGAGGTGATAGATAATATAGATATATAAATATGATGCTCATGATTATTAACTCACTAAAACAAATAATTCTACCAAAATATGAGCTTTCTATTAACTCTAGTAAGGTTGACAGTAGTAGTATAATTATCAAGGAAACCAAAAAAGATACAAAACTAAAAACAGTAGAAATAACTGGAATTTTGTCAGAACACACTTATGGTTTCACATTGGAAGGAAAAAAGCAAGATGATCAACCAATTTGTAAATATTTTGATTCTAAGCAAAAAAATATTAATCGAGTTTGTGATGGGATAATATTTACCCAAATAGAGAACAAAAATTATATTTTTTTCTGCGAACTTAAATCCGATAGACTTACCCCTAGTGATTATTTAGTACAATATCAAAATTCCACATTATTTATTGATTATCTTATCAATATTTTAAACAATTTTTATCTACAAGAATATAAACCAGATTATAAATATCTATTATTTCATACACAGACAAAACAAAATAGTAAAGCGAGAAATATAACACAACCAGTAAGATCACTAGGAGTTCAAACTAAAAGAAACCCAAAGAGTGGATTTGAATTAGATATTTATGAGATTTACCGTGAAATTTCTAAGTTTGAAGGGCAACAAGGAGCTAAAATTAAAGTTAATATCAATGATCTATTAAAAACTTAAATTAACTCTGCTTTTTCAAAAATGTATTGAGGGGTTAAACTTAAATTAGGTAAAATATCATCTTCTAAACTATCATTACCTTGTTTTGTTTTTGGGGGTGAGTCAGGATAAAAAATAGTAATTTTTTTCACTTGTGTATCAATTAACCAAACTCGATCAACTCCTGCTTTTAAATACGCTTCTGCTTTCTCGCTTAAATCACCAAAAGATTGACCCTTAGAAATAACTTCAATCACTAAATCAGGAGGAATAGGACAAGCATCATCCTCTAAAATAATGTTACCCAATTTTTCAAAAGAAACATATAATAAATCAGGAATAGGACACCAATCTTTACCCTCTCTTTTTAATCTCGCAGCCCATTCTATCCCAACTTCTCCTTTATTTTCACTCCAATCATCCAAAAGTATCAATAATCGACCTTGAACACGAGAATGAGAACGTTTTGGTGACATTTTTTGTATTAATTCTCCGTCAAAAAATTCATAATTTTCATTAGCAAGAGGAGATGAGAGAAACTCATCTATAGTTAGAGAGGTTCGAGTTAAAGATTGCATAACACAAAGATTGATGAATATATATAATATAGCACTACCTATTATAGTTAAGATATTCAAGAGATTCCTCGTTCCTCGGAATGACAGCTAAAGATATTTAGCCAACATTGACCACCCTATGGTTAATTAATTTATTAGCATTACAGTAGAGTGGGTTAGACGGCTATAATTTAGGTACTCAGAGGAATACAACAATCCGTCGTAACCCACCATGTTAGTTAAAATAAGCACTACAGTTAATTAATTGATAAACCGTTTATAATGGGAACATCTCAAGTGGTATTACTGTATAAAAAGAGTAGAATAAGCAAACGAAAAAAGTAGAGATAAATAGAAACAAGTAGAAATAAGTAGAAGTCAATTGTTCACTCAAAAAACTGTCCTGTTTGCTGTTTAATTCTATTGTTATTTCCCTTAAAGTTGAAACAGTTGAACATCAATATCGTCATCATACTTAATTCATTAACGGAAATAAACGCTATGAAGAAACAATTATTTAACCCAATGAAAACTGTAGTCAAAGCAACAGGATATGGTTTAGGACTGATAATTCTCTTCTCTGCTTCATCAGTTAACGCTAACCCCTTATTTGACTTCCTGAAAGATTATACCAATTCTCGGACTTCTAACCCGCAGGATTATGATTATAACGTAGCGCAACAAACCTCTGATGACATTATTATTGATACTAACCCCCAAACCACTCCTCCACCTCCTCCGGTGAATACCAGTTCTAGTGACACTCGTTTTGACTGTCAATATCATGAAGGTCGATATAAAGTTATGTATCGTCCTCAGTCTCAGTCCATGCAACCCTATCCTTGGGCCATTCCCAGTAATATGGGAGATGGGTGGACAGCAGAACGTCGTTGCAATGAAATCAGTCGACGGTTAGAGATGTATCGACCGGACGGACTCTTAGAATTAAGAACCGGTCAAGAAAACAACTACGATACCATCTGTGTCACCACAGAAGTTGATTCCCGTTGTCGTATCGTTTTAACAGTTCCTCCTGGAAAAAACCCAGAAATTACCCGTGATCAAATCTTTCAAACCTTAGTCGCAGCAGAAGAGGGACAATATAGTCAAGGGGTTAATGCTTTTACTGGAGGTAGTGGTATCACTAACCCCCTGGGCCAACTTCTCAACGGAACCATTCCACAAATTGGTCAACCCTCTTCTCCTCGTTCCAATGGTATTAATTTACGTCCTTTCTTGGCCCCAACAGATGGAGGAACCGGGGAAAAATTAGAAACCACTCCTACTAATTCTAACGCGCGTCCTTCTAATTCTCGTACCTTGAACCCTAATCTTTTTCGTTGAAGAACCCCAACTTGCTAAAGCTACCGCAATTGAGACACAAAAACATTCTTTATTGCGGTTTTCTTGTTGAATATGTCCACAATAGGCGCATTTTTGAGACGTAAACTTAATTAAATCAACTCCTCACCTTGATAATATGGTTAATCCATATTCCGACTGTGTTTAAGGTACTATCGAGAAAACCTTGTTTACAAGCATAACGCTGAATTTTACCAGTGGGAGTTTTAGGAATACTGGCGGTTTTTAGCAGTACAATGCTATGAGTAGATAGTTGATGCTGCTTAGCAACGGTTTCAGTCATAGCTGTCACAACTTCTTGAACATCAAGTTGACGTAAATAAGTCCGTTTAACTTCTTGAACAATGACTAATTGTTCTCCATCTTCAGTAGTGAGAGAAAACGCAGCATTCGCACCCATCTTTAACGCAGGATGACTGGTTTCAACCGTTGATTCGATATCTTGAGGATAATAAGAACGATCGCCCATAATAATCATATCCTTGATGCGACCAGTAATATAGAGTTCTCCCCATTGGAAAAATCCTAAGTCTCCTGTGCGTAAAAATGGCCCTTCTTTTTCATCGGCTAAATAAGCATCAAAGGTGGCTTTTGTCAACTCTGGGTCGTTCCAATATCCTTGCGCTACACTCACCCCTCCTATCCAAATTTCTCCCACTTGGTTCCCTTGACAACGAGTTCTAGTCTCTGGGTCAACAATAATAATTTTGTCAAAAAAGGTTTGTCCACACCCCACTAATTTTTGGGTCCCAATCTGAGCATTTTGCTCCAATTCGATTCTATTCTCTTGTAAAGCATGAGAATTCACTTGATGAACCACCGGAAGAGCGGTTTTTAAACCTCCAGACACAAATAAAGTCGTTTCAGCCATCCCATAACAAGGATAAAAGGCTTGGGGACGAAAACCATAGGGAGCAAATTTGTCTGTAAACGTTTCTAAGGTTTCTGCGCTAACCCATTCACCCCCATTAAAAGCGACAGTCCAAGTTTTGAGATCAATCTCTGAACATTGTTCCGGGGTAATTTTACGCACACAGAGATCATAAGCAAAATTGGGGCCACCACTGGTAGTCACTCCGTAACGGGTAATGACTTCTAACCAACGAATCGGTTGTTGTAGAAAAGCATTAGGAGACATCAAAATGGAGGAAACCCCTAAATATAACGGTTGAATGATATTACCTACCAGTCCAATGACATGAAAGAGGGGTAACCAACCAGCGACGACAGTTCTCTGAGAATGGCCTAAAGCCATTTCTAGCAATCGTTCATTGTTTAAGAGGTTGTCATGACTCACCATTACCCCTTTAGGATTTCCCGTTGACCCGGATGTGTACTGAAGGAAAGCAATGGTATCCTTATCAATGTCTGGCCTTTTCCATTCTGATGCTAATTCCCTGTTAATGGTTTCGGTGGTTAACCACTTAAGATGATTGAATAAAGGTTGCTCAATCCACTGATTTTCAATCTTGTCTAGGAGCGATTTGCTGGTTAAGACGATGTTAATTTGAGCATCGGAGATGATTGACTCCAATCTCCTTAAATTACGACGGGAATAGGACGGATAGACGGGGACAGCAATGACACCAGCATAGAGACAGGCAAAAAAGGCTATGAGAAAGTCTGGGCCTGGATGATATAATAATAAAGCGCGATCGCCTATTTCGCTGCAAGATTGAAGGGTCGCTGCGATCGCTTTTGCTTTTGTTTCTAATGCTTGGTAAGTCAAACGACTCGATTCGGTTTCCCCATTTTCTAAGAAAATATAACCCGTTTTTTCCGATTGATGCTGGACTTGATAGGTCAAAATATCTAATAAGGTTGAAAATGACTGTAAATTTTTTAATTTAGAAAGGCTATTGTGAGAACGGCTTGAAAAATTCATGGTTAATTATTAGGATTAAATCGTGTTGTGCTGTTACTGAAAAAACTAGATAATTTTGCTTAACAGAAATTGCCTAATTTATTACTCTATTCTTATCACTGGTTTCTCTTGACAATATATCCATAAGATTACATAAAATCACACAATAAAACAATAGCTATAAACTAAATTAAATATTAAGATTAAAAGAGAAGATAGGGTTTTTTCTAGTGAACTTAACGAAACAGAGAGGGACAGGTATAATTAATTTAATAAGGAGGATTGATAACTAATTTTTCAAACGGTGACCAGAGAACCCTGCACGTTATAATTAATCATGGACTTGAAAATGTCAGTCCTTATCAGTCTTTAATTTATCTTGAACGATCATGACTTCAGACTCCGCTTCCCCCAAGGGTTCTCAAATTTCCTTTTCTATGGATGACTTCACCAAAGCCCTTGATCACTACGATTATAAATGTGAAAAAGGCCAAGTTATTCGGGGGAAAGTGATACAACATACCGATGATGGGGCTTATGTTGATATTGGCGGTAAATCGGCCGGGTTTGTTCCCATCACTGAAGTTGATTTACACTCCCGTCCCAATCTAGCAGAAATCTTACCCCTCAATGAAGAAAGGGAATTTATCGTCATTAGCGAACAAAACGCCGATGGACAGGTGAAACTATCCCGTCGTCAACTACAATTGAAAGAAGCCTGGGAAAACGTCTCAGAAATCGCTGAAATGGGCAATTCTGTCCAAATGCGCGTCACCCGAACTAATAAAGGGGGTGTGGTTGGTGAAGTGGAAGGGTTACAAGGATTTATTCCGCGATCGCATCTTATGGAAAAAGAGGATTTAAACTCCTTAGTGGGACAATTATTAACCGCTACTTTCCTAGAAGTTAATCAAAATGCTAATAAGTTGGTTCTCTCCCAACGTCGGGCGATCGCAGCAGCGAGAATGGATAAACTAGAAGCCGGTCAATTAGTCAGTGGGAAAGTAGCCAGAATTCAACCTTATGGTGTTTTCGTTGATTTTGAAGGGGTTTCTGGACTATTACATATTACTCAAGTCAGTGGTTCCCGTGTGGATGATTTGAACCATCTGTTTAAATACAATCAAGACATTAAAGTAATGATTTTGAGTATTGATGAGTATAAAAATCGTATTGCTTTATCAACCAGAATTTTAGAGAATTATCCTGGAGAAATGATGGAAAAGTTTGATGAAGTGATGAATACAGCTGATGCAAGAGTAGAACAAGCTAGAGAAAAAATGGAAAAAGAAGACTAAACTGAGAATATTTATCCCCTTTTCTAAAAGAGATTAGGGGAAAATAGAAACTTAATTTTAATCTTGATTAAGATATAATGCTTCTATCTGTTTCCCTAAGGTTTTCAAAATTTTCAAAACCTCATAAAGTTCATTTTGTAATGGTAAATGAGAAAAAATGCGAGAGATATCGTATTGTGGTGTTTTTTGGCGACTCAACTTAAGAAAAAAGAATTCTCCACCATTAGTGATCATAGCAAAAACAGGCTTTTTTGTGTCAGTATTAGCCATCATATAAGCCAAAGTTTGAGGAATAGCCATATCCAGATTAATTTCAGTTCCTTTTGATTCTAATACCACTATCCACAATTCTTGTGATACCACTAAAAAGTCAATTCTCCCTCTAAGAATGTCTTCTGAAACGTCACTAGTTTTAACCGATGTTGTTACTTCAACAGCGACTTCTCCCTCTACTTGAAACGGAGGATCATAGAAACCTGCTAACTCAAGCAATGGGGATAAAACTAGAAGATTAACTAATCCTTCAGCAAGGTGTCCCTTAGCCCTATGATAGCGATATCTGGCTTTAATTCTATCTAATATAGCTTTTTCTTCATCGGTTAATTCTAACAAGTTTTCTCGCCATTCAGAGAAAAAATGGACATCAGCAGTACGAACTAAATTAAATTGTTTTTCTGCTTCATCAATGGTTGTGATTCTTTGGGTAATAGCTGTTAAAGACATCTTTACTGACCCGTTCAAACTCTAATCGATATCCACTATTTTGATAACTTTCTTAATGGATATCAAACTAGGTAAATAATTGTCTGCTGATTTAAGTTTATTTTATCTATCTACTTAAATGCTGTATTTGGCTCAAAAAAGAGTTTTTATATGTGATCAATCCCATCGTTTCATATCCACTACAAATTGCTCCCATTGAGACTAAACCAATAGATAACAGTCCCATAGCAACTGTACCAAAAGAGATTAACCCCATAGGAACAATCCCGATAGAAATAATCCCCATAGGAACAATCCCGATAGAAATAATCCCCATAGGAACAATTCCTATAGAAAATAAAGGCAATTTCATCTGGTTATGGTGATGGATATGAGTAGAATAGAGAGAAAATAAATGACTAAGATGATGAATATCTACGAGATAAATTACAGTCCCTAAAATCAAAATTAAGATAAGACTTAGGACCGTTATAATAAGAGACTTATTCCCCATCAGTTTACTATCATTAATCAATAAAGACTGAGAAGTTTGTTGAAACTTAACTGTTGTTTGATTAGTTATATCTGTTTCTTGAAATTGGTTGATTGTTTGAGTGTTCATTGTTTTGAGTCGGCGGAATAACATGAGTACATAAGGTTAATGTTCCCTTGAATCTATTAAAACTAACATTAAGTACCTGGACAAAAATAAACGTTACAGTTGATATGAGGCAGGAGGTAGGAGGCAGGAGGCAGGAGTGGGGTTAAAGTTTTGTTTACATAAGTTTATACAGTTTAGTTTATTTATGTCCGACCACTTACAGCAAAATTTTGACTTAGTATCATTAGGATCAAGATTAGGTATTTTAGCTAATCGCTTTGCTTGTTTGGTAATAGTTTTTTCAAAAATATTCCTGACTAGGAGCGTCAAATTCATGATAAATTGATTGAGAATATGACTAACTTAACTAAACGTTAGTCTGCAAAAAACCCTCACAAATCTAAGGATAAATATGCCTTTTACTCTAGATTCGGCCCGCAACATTTTTCCGAATACCTTAGCTGCGGATGCTGTTCCTGCAACCATAGCTAGATTCGAGCAACTCAGTGCTGAAGACCAACTAGCATTGATTTGGTTTGCTTACTTAGAGATGGGTAAAAATATTACCGTTGCTGCTCCTGGAGCAGCGAATATGCAGTTTGCTGAAGGTACTCTTAAAGAGATGCTCAGCATGACTCCTTTAGAGCAAAGTCAGGTCATGTGTGACTTAGCTAACCGTGCTGATACACCTATTAGTCGGACTTATGCGACTTGGACTCCTAATATCAAGCTTGGTTTTTGGTATGAATTAGGAAAATTGATGGAACAAGGCAAAATTGCTCCTATCCCTGAAGGTTATCAGCTTTCGGCTAATGCTAATGCTGTCCTCCTCACCATTACCAGTCTCGAATCTGGTCAACAAATTACCGTTCTCCGTAATTGTGTGGTGGATATGGGTTATGACCCCAGTAAAATGAGCAATTTCCAAAAGATTACTGAACCGGTTGTTCCCCCCAAAGAAATTGCACAACGGACTCAAGTAAAAATTGAAGGTGTTGACAATTCAACCATCCTTAGCTACATGAATAATTTGAATGCTAATGATTTTGATGCTCTAATCGCATTATTTACTGAAGATGGAGCTTTACAACCTCCGTTCCGTCGACCGATTATCGGTAAAGATAATGTGCTGCGTTTCTTCCGTGAAGAATGTCAAAATCTCAACTTAATTCCCGAACGAGGTGTAAGTGAACCTGCTGATGATGGTTTCACTCAAATTAAAGTTACAGGGAAATGTCAAACCCCTTGGTTTGGTGGTGGTGTTGGTATGAATATCGCTTGGCGGTTTTTACTCAATCCTGAAAATAAAATTTTCTTTGTGGCCATTGATTTACTTGCGTCTCCAAAGGAGTTATTGAACTTAGCTCGCTAATTAGCTAAATTTTTGCTATATTTTTAGGAATAGTAAAACCACAATTGATACGATAGATACGCTCTACTGGTTAGAGCGTATTCTAATGACTTTAAAATTCCAATATGAAAACGAACACTCAACAATGGTCAGAAACCGATCAAAAAATTGCTCAAGAAGCATTGAGAAAAGCTTATACCAGGGAAACAGAAGCACTGGTGGCTGAAATTAACCAAAAAGCTAGTCAGATCACTCAGATTAGTGATATTTGGGCGTTAAATGACTATTTGAATAGTCAACGATACAATATTGATGGTAAGTATGACTGTCGAGAGTCTACATCCATTTTTGTGTTGGCTCAATTAGTTAAAGAAAAATGGTTAACCCTCGATGAATTAACAGGTTTAACCCCTTCGACAAGAGCCAAAGTAGGTGCTTTGGCCAAGATGTCATAAGGTTGAATCATCCTGATGTTGCCATTTATTTCTAAAGAATAGAATGCTAGGGATAAATGGTAACTAATAAATCCACTGCAAAAGGTTCTTTAACTATTAACCATCAAAGCAATATCTTCTGGCAGAATTTCTTGCATCATATTATTATCAAGATTAGATTTTTTAGCTAATCGGTTTGCTTGTTTGGCAATAGTCTTCTCAAAAACATTCCTGACTAATCGACCATTTCCAAAACTTTTATCACGATTGTTATATAATCCTTGAAATTGTAGTAATAGTTTTTCTTTTGCTTCTTTAGTTAAATGATAATGATGTTTTTGAGAAATAGTTTGAAAAATTAATAATAATTCTTTTGGGGTGTAATCTTCAAAGTTAAAATAACGACTAAACCGAGATTTTAACCCAGGATTTGAATTGATAAAGCGGTTCATTTCTTCTCCATATCCTGCGACAATAACCACTAATCTATCTCGATAATCTTCCATTCTTTTTAGTAATGTATCAATCGCTTCTTGACCAAAATCATTACCAGAATCGACTGGTTTTAGGGTATAAGCTTCATCAATAAATAATACACCATCCAAGGCAGATTCTACTATTTCATCCACTTGTTTTGCTGTATGTCCAATATATCCTGCAACCATTCCTGATCTATCTGTTTCAATTAAATGTCCTTTTTTAAGGATACCTAATTCTTTATAAATTTTACCCATTAATCTAGCTACAGTGGTTTTTCCTGTTCCTGGAGAACCACAAAAAACGGAATGTAAGGTGATAGGAATATCGGATAATCCTTGTTGTTTTCTTAGGTTTTGAATTTTGATAAAGTTAACATATTCTTTCACTTCTTCTTTTAAGGTGTTTAGTCCAATTAATTCGTTTAAATCTTTTAAAATAGTTTTTATTTCATTATTATTGTTATCTGGATTATTATTTATTTTGTTATTTGAATTAGGACTATTATTGATAGAATTTTGAGCATTTTCTTTTTTTAATCTTTCTAACTGGTTATCTATTGAGTCAGGATGTGCATGATAGTTAGATAATTGTTTTCTATCTTCTTCGACTATAGCATAGTAATCTTTATTCAAAGACATATCATAAACCTCATTTAGAGAATAAATAATGACATAACATTAGTATTCCCATAACATATTAGAAAGTTAACAGTATAAGAAAAAATATTTAGATAGGGGTCAACGGCCGTTGATACCGACAATTTTGATTTATAATCTAATAACTTAAATAAATATTTGGTGGGGAATGCTAAGCATAAACAATAATGATTATTAAGAGATTTCTATCTACATTACCCACCCTACAAGGTTGACTTATTTTATTTAAAAAAATAAGAAAATCTCAAAATTTTAATGGTTAATTGTTAATGATTAATTGATCAACATCTTCAGGTAATAGTTGCTGCATCGTGTAAGCAGTTACATCAGGAATAGTAACTAAACGATTTGCTTGTTTCTCAATGGTCTTTTCAAACATATTTCTCACTAATCTTCCATTACCAAAACTTTTATCACGATGGTCATATAATTCTTTAAATCGGGTTAATAATATCTCCTTTGCTGCTTCGGTTAAAGTGTAACGATGTTGATTACAAAAAATATCAAAAATTTCTAACAATTCTTGTGGCGTATAATCTTCAAAATAAAAATAACGACTAAAGCGAGATTTTAGCCCAGGATTTGAATTGATAAAGCGGGTCATTTCATCCCCATAACCTGCCACAATCACTACTAATCTATCTCGATAATCTTCCATTCTTTTTAATAACATATCAATGGCTTCTTGACCAAAATCATTGCCAGGATCGACGGGTTTTAAGGTATAAGCTTCATCAATAAATAAAACACCATCTAAAGCATCATTAACTAATTCATCCACTCTTTGCGCCGTTTGTCCTACATATCCTGCAACCATTCCTGAGCGATCAGTTTCAATTAAATGTCCTTTTTTAAGGATACCTAAGTGTTGATAAATTTGTCCCATTAACCTAGCAACAGTTGTTTTTCCTGTTCCTGGAGAACCACAAAAAACCGAATGTAAAGTAATCGGAACTGGTTGTAACCCTTGTTTTTCTCGTAACTTTTGAACCTTAAGAAAATTAATATATTGATGAACTTCATCCTTTAAATGATTAAGGCCAATGAGTTGATCTAATTCTTTTAATTGTTCTTCAATGCTAGACTTAGGAGAGGAAGAATAACTAGGAGAATAAGAACGAGAAGGAGACTTTTTTTGTGATTCTTGTCGTCTAACTTTTTCTCGATCGCCTTGAATTTGCTGTCTTCGTCTTTCTGCTCTATGATATTCTTCTTGTTTAACTCTTTCTTTTTCTGCTTGGAGTTCTTGCCTCCGTCTAATTTCTGCTCGTAATTTAGCTTTTTCTCTTTCTAATTCCCGTTGTTTTTTTTGTAGTAATTTATAATCTTCTTCTTGTTGAACTAAACGGCGATCGCGTTCCATTTCCTGTTGTCGTAAAAACTGTTTTTGCTGTTCTTGTTGCCTAATTTTTTCTAAGTCTTGTTTGATTTGATCATTATAATTGGGAAAATCTGACATTTATTTAAACTCCAAATCCTTAAATTAGATTATCATGCTTTTTAATCATAAAAATTTTCTAAATTTTGTCCCGATTGCTGATGAAGTTTACCCCCAATTCGTAGACATTCGATAAACTATACGGGAGTGTGTGTAAGTATTTTTCATAATATGACCTATTTGTGTGGTAAAATTTTCTCTCGTTCTTTGATGATCGCTTTATTCTCCCTAATGTTGGGTTTGACTGCTTTTCCGGTGCGAGGACAACAAGGTATTTATAATCCTATTCCCATTAAATCGGATGGGGAAGTCTCTGATCGTCTCTCAGATCAAGATATTCCCACAGGAGAAGGTGGATTTGCTAAAGATTATTGGGTACAACTACAAAAAGGGGATCAAGTGGCGATCGATCTTACCTCTGATGAGTTTGATAGTGTGGTCTTACTTTTAGGGGCTGATGGTGCTACCATTGCTGAAAATGATGATGGTCCAGACGGTAGCACTAACTCGTTATTATTTTCTCGCATCACTGAAACTGGCCGCTATATTATCCGTGTTAGTGCTTTTGGTGAAACAGGGGGTGGCAATTTTCGCCTGAAAGTGACTCGTTTACGGCCTGTGAATCGATAATAGACACAAGACAAAGGCTTCTGTCCATTCTACCACTGCACCATAGGTGTCCCCCGTATGACCCCCAAACCGATGATTAAACCAAGCACCCACCCCTAATGCGATCGCCATTCCTATCCCTGTTACCATTAACCCTAACTTCCAT
>JASJDD010000127.1 GCA_030065735.1 Crocosphaera sp. | reverse complement strand
GGTAGTGGGAAAGTTAAACGGAATAAAAAGAATTATTCTTTGTGTACTTTTCCGTCTGGTAAACAATATAATGCCGATCTTTGCGCTTCATATAATATCGGGGCAAGGTATTGGTATTCTGTCTTAATTGGTGATAAGTATTTCTCTAGGGTATTTGTTAGCAAAAGTTCTACAAATACACTGTGGACACCAGTAACTCTGGAGACACTCAGAAGTCTAAAACTTTCTGGGTGCAAGTGAATCCCCAACTATAATCTGTGATTTAGTTGGGGTGTGTTCAAGAGAACTAAGTAGTCACACATCAATAAAGTAAACTGTGTAAACATTTGTAAATAAAGCGGTAACCTTGCTCCTGCCTCCTACCCCCTGCCTCATCTCAACTGTAACGTTTATCTTTATCCAGGTACTTAGAACGCTACACAAAAGGTCAATAAATTTATAACAAAAATTTTAGATTTTGGTAATGTCTTAACCTTAATGTGTACTGCAATATCTAAACTATTGATCTTGCCTTTACTTATATTGTATCATTCGTATCATTCACAGAATTCTTTATTATTTTTACTTTAAAATATCTTGGTGAGTCTTAGCATGATTTGAGATATAACTCCAAAAAAATTTATTAAATCTAAAGATTTTTCCCAGAAAAAATTTATTATTTAGAACGTATAAAGTGACAATTTTAAAACTGTCTATTTTTGGTTGAATTTGAAGAATAAAACTTTTATCTTTATTATTAATCGATGAAGTTCGATTGTGGTGTGAAAGAGTGATTGTGTGGTGTGAGATCGTGAAAAGGAAAACACTTGGTGTCGAAACAAGGTAAGACTCCCAAGTGCTTTCCTTATTATATTTACTCACTAAGTTTTGCTGATTTTTCGTTATTAATCATCAAGACTAGCAATTAAATCCATTGCTTGATTAATAATCCTTTCTTTATCAACTAATTTTAGTAATTCTTGGCGATTATAACGCCCTTCTTCTACTTCTAGGGATGCTTTATTAATGGCTTGTTTATAAGCAGCTTCTAAGGATATTTTTAATTCTTCTAAGGTTAAATAATAACCCCCCGACTTACGACGTTTATTCTTTTCTTGAATAGCTAATACAGCGTTACGAATCGACACATCCCAGGAACGAGTTGTACGCTGTTCAACTTGCTGTTTAATGAGATGAATTAAAAGAACAATACCATAACTAATAATATTATTAATTTTATCATCTTTGCTCATTTCTTCCATCTCTTCAACTAAAGTAATAGCTGCAGGAATATTACCTTGTTGTAAGAGTTGTTTTAAGGTCATTAGTTCTTCCATATTGCACTATTTTAATTCTAAAATTAAGACAATTAGGTTAACACTTTACATTGTGCTTGCCAACGTAAGAAATGATCGCATAATACTAAGGCAACCATTGCTTCTACCATAGGAACTGCTCTGGATAAAACACAAGGATCATGTCTTCCTTTTGCTGCTAACGTTGTTTGTTCGCTATCAGAAGTAACTGTTTTTTGTTCTTTTCCAATGGTAGCAGTGGGTTTAAAAGCAACTCGAATAATGATATTTTCTCCGTTACTTATTCCTCCTTGAATTCCCCCTGAGCGATTGGTTTTGGTGCGAATATTTCCCGTATCATCAATATAAAATTCATCATTATGTTCACTTCCTGTTAACAAAGTTCCTGCAAAACCTGAGCCAATTTCAAAGCCTTTACTTGCAGGAAGAGACATGACAGCTTTAGCTAAATCTGACTCTAATTTATCAAAAACTGGTTCTCCTAACCCTTTGGGAACATAACGGGCAACACATTCAACTACACCACCAATTGAATCTTTATCTCGTCGAGTTTGATCGATAAGAGCGATCATTTTTTCTGCCATTTCTTGATCGGGACAACGAACAATATTACTTTCAACTTCTTCTAGGGTAACGGTATTTGGATTAACTTTTCCTTCTAAATCTTTAATGCGTTTTACATAGCCAATAATTTCAATATTAGCAACTTGTTTTAATATTTTTTTAGCAATTGCACCACCAGCCACTCTACCAATAGTTTCTCTAGCAGAAGATCGACCTCCACCTTGCCAATTCCTTATACCATATTTTGCTTCATAAGTTGCGTCTGCATGGGAAGGACGAAACTTAACCGCCATCTCGTTATAATCTTGCGATCGCGCGTCTTTATTACGGACTAAAATAGCAATGGGAGTACCCAATGTTTTTCCTTGAAATACCCCTGAAATAATCTCACAAGTATCCGTTTCTTTTCTAGGTGTTGTAATCTTACTTTGTCCTGGCCGACGGCGATCTAAGTCCCCTTGAATATCGCTTTCTGATAGGTCTAAACAAGGGGGACAACCATCAATAATAACCCCGACTCCTCCCCCGTGAGATTCTCCAAAGGTTGTAATACGAAATAGATGGCCAAAGGTGTTACCCATATTTTTAGATCAGAATTAATTTTATTTTCTTTTATTGTAACCTTTTTCTGTAGTTAAAGTCTAAAATATTGTTTATTTTTTTATATACTTAAGATAGCTGCTTTTGATCCTAAATAAGACCAAATTCCTAAATTTACTAATCTTTCTTGTTGATAAATTTTAGATTCTTTAATGATTTCTTGTAAGGAACTGGCTAAACCTACCCAAATTGCTGCACAAGTAAAAACAAATAAAACTTTTAGGGATAATTATCATGAATTTTGAATTTTATAAAGCAAGAACTTTAACGAGTTCCCCTTGCTTAATTGTTGTTACTCCTATGGGTAAAATAGCTAAAGCATTGGTTAATCCTAAATTGATTAAATTAGCGGAGTTTTGACTCCCCTTAGCTGAGGTAAATCCATATTCACCATTGGTTAATTTTAATTGTCCCCAAATATAGGTTTCTCGTTGACCATTAGAAGATAAATCATTATGAGATGTTACTGTAATTAATGTCGGTTTGTAGTCTCCTTTTATCCCTGATAATTTATCTAAAGCAAGTTTAACCAATCGCCAACAACTAACCAAAGCAGATACCGGATTTCCTGGTAAACCAAAATAAACACATCCATTATCAAATTTAGCTACTGTCAAGGGTTTTCCTGGTTTCATCGCAACACGATTAATCTCAATTTTACCTCCGAGTTCATCCAAAATTTTCTCAATATAATCATAATCGCCAACAGAAACACCACCCGTTGAAAGAACAAAATCAGCAGTCTTTATCCCTTCTATAATTTTTTGTTCAATTAGATCAGGGTCATCTTTAACAATACCTAAAGAGATAGGAATGCCTCCATTTTTAACAATAAAAGCCTTAAGAGCATATTGATTAGAATCAACAATTTGTCCAGGTTGTAACCTTTCAGTAGGAGTAATTAACTCATTTCCTGTCGATAAAATAGCCACACGAGGACGACGATAAACCGTAACAGTCGAACATTGTGCCGTTGCTAAAATAGCGATTTCTGGTTCATTAATTTTAACACCTGGACGTAATAAAATATCCCCTGCTTGATAAAAATTGCCTTTTTTTCTAACAAATTCACCAGGATATTTAGGAGGTGATAAGATCATCACTTTTTTTCCTTGTTTGCAGGTATTTTCTTGCATAATAATAGTATCAACCCCATCCGGTAACATTCCGCCAGTAAAAATGCGGCAAGCTTCTCCAGATTGAATCAATATTTTAGGGTTAATTCCAGCAGAAATTTCTGTGATAATATCCAAAGTAATCGGATGCTCCAAAGAACATTGCTGAACATCCTCAAAGCGTACCCCGTAACCATCCATAGCGGAATTATCCCAATAAGGAAAATCCCAGGCACTACTAACCGGTTCAGCTAAAATTCTTCCTGTTGCTTCCTCTAAGTCAATGGTTTCCGTCTCTTGTAAAGCGGCCACTAACTGTAGGATAATTGTTTGAGCTTGTTGAACGGAAATCATGGTCATGGTATTTTGTTTTTAATAGATACAAATAAGAGACAATTCTCTAGTGAATTAGCTTCAGGTATAGCACTTTTCAACCAATTGAATCCCTGTTGACTCTCCTAAAAGAAATGTAAATTGCTATATTGTTAAAACAAAAATGTGCTAGAAGAGTGGCTATAGGGATAGTAGAGATGCTATGCACCAGTGCAATGACAAAAACCTCAATCAAATAGAAGCATTATTGACTCGTTATGGATTCGAGATCAAGCAAGTTGCCATTTCTGAGTTAATGGAAAACTGGTTAGCATCTTATTCAGTGTATTGGATTCGTCTGGCCATTGTCGAAGCCCTTTATCAAGGACGTTATAAAGCCATTTCTGTTGAGCATATTCTTGCCCTTTGGAAGCGACTGGGCCATCCTACCTATCATTTTACCTACGAGTTTGAACGATTTATTACTCGTAATGTGTTTATCGAGGATGTCAGCAATCATCAAAAAATTGAAGAGAAACCACCACAACAAAACCCATCCAACCCCGACCAACCGCCAGCAACTGCCCCTAAAAATACCATGAGTTTAACCCCGATTCAAGAATTAGTGAAGAAAATAGCCATACCCATTTCCCTTACCTCAGAAAAATTAACCAGTAAAACTAACAACCAAGAGCTATTAAACGATGTCGGTTCTCACAAAGTCGAGCCAGAAAACCCAGCCAGCAAGAAACAAGAATTAGAGTCTCAAACCACCTTAGAACAAGAAAAAACCCCTCGCCCCATTAATCAATTTGTCCCCCCTTCTGACGCTTCAGACTTTTATGGAAAATTAAGAGCAGTTGCCTATCAACAACTAGAAGAAAATCGAGATAACTAACCATTGATCATTGCCAATAAATTTCCCCATATTCGAGACTTAACACTCCCCTGAATGTTATTTTTCTAAGAATTGAGGGAATCCTATAACTGTAACACTGTGATTACTCACTTTATCCAAGATGCAATGATGACAGCTGCCTATCCTCCTCAAAACCCAATTTCTATACCAGAATTTACAGCCTCAAGACAAGCAGGCTTTTTTGATAGCCTCAAACAACCTAGATTTAGTGGTCAACTGATTCTAACCAATAGTAAAGGAGAAAAATGGTTTTTTTATTTGTATTTGGGACGAATTATGTACGCTACCGGGGGAACCCATCCCGTGAGACGGTGGCGAAGACATATTGCCCGTTATTTGCCCGAAATTGCGTCTAAATTATCCTCCCTACAACTAGATTTAGCCAGTTTAGGCAATCAAGACTTCCGTTTATGTTGGGAATATCAACTACTGTGTTTGTGGGTAGAGCAGCAGAAAATTAGTCGAGAACAAGCGGCCAGAATGATTCGTTCGGTGATTATCGAAGTGCTATTTGATGTTACCCAAACCATGGAAGTAACTTGTGAACTTAGACAAGATAACTTGCTCTCAACCCGATTGGTTTTAATCGACGCAGATCAATTAATCAACGAAGCTCATAAACAATGGCAAGCTTGGCAAGGGGCAAAAGTAGCTGATCGCTCCCCTAACTCAGCCCCCATTATTCGCCAGGCCGACGAATTACAACAGCGCACCTCACCCCAAGTCTATCAAACCTTAAAACAACTCCTAGACGGCAATCAAACCCTGCGGGATCTTTCGGTACGCATGAAACGGGATGTGGTTACCGTAACCAGTTCTCTGTTGCCCTATGTGCAGATGGGATTAGTGGAATTAATCACCATCGAAGACTTATCGCCTCCCGTATCTACCCCACCCCCAACTCCCACCTTAACCACCTCAGAAGTCCCCGTTGGTCCTTTGGTAGCCTGTGTCGATGATAGTCCTTTGATGTGTCAAACCCTAGAAAAAATTCTCGTGGGGGCTAACTATCAATTTTTGGGCATTAACGATCCCCTCAGAGCGATCGCCATTCTCTTAGCCCGCAAACCAGCAGTTATTTTCTTGGATTTGGTGATGCCCAATGCCAACGGCTACGAAATTTGTGGACAACTGAGGAAACTCTCCTTTTTTCGTCATACTCCCATCATTATTCTCACGGGTAACGACGGCATTGTCGATCGCGTTCGGGCCAAAATGGTCGGCTCAACCGAGTTTATGAGTAAACCCGTCAATCCTGATTTAGTTTTAAGTGTCATTCGCAAACATCTCAAACAAGAAAATGTCGCTTAAGAAGATTGACAACATTTATGTCCGACTACTTAGCCAAAATGTTACTTTCCTTGAATTTTAGGGAATTGTAAGACTATAGATGCCTTATCAAACACATTAATCAATTATTCACTGAGGTAGAAATAATTATGGGAACCGTCCTGGTTATTGAAGATTCTCTAACAGAAAGAGAAATTATTACCCAATATTTAAAACTGGCAGGGATTACAGCCGCGATCGCCACCAGTGGAGAAGAAGCTTTAGAAAAATTGAATGGGGAACTCCCTGATCTGATTGTTCTGGATGTGGTTTTACCAGGGCTTAGTGGTTTTGAGATTTGTCGCGCCATTAAGGCTGAAGAACGCACCAGTAAAATTCCTGTGGTCATTTGTTCAACTAAGGATACTGATATGGACAAATTTTGGGGTAAACGACAAGGGGCTGATGCTTACATTCCCAAACCCATTGATCAAGAGATTTTTTTGGACACCATTCAACAACTCATTCTCTAAGTTTATCAGGAGTCAGCTATTGTGGTTCAACATGGATTTTCTCAAACCCAATCGACAACAAGCTCCCTAGAGACTGAGAAGCATCATCAATTAGAACAATTTTTGCGATTTCGCTTAGTCCCAGACACCAGCTTACTCTTACCCGTTAGCCAACTCACCGAAGTCATTACCATTCCCCTGGGTCAAATTGTTCCCATTCCCCAAATGCCGTCTTGGGTGATGGGAGTCTATAATTGGCGGGGAGAAATTCTCTGGATCATTGATTTAGGAGAATTACTGGGATTGACCCCTTGGTACCAACAACCTCAAGTAACTCCCATCTATCGTACCATTGTCCTCCATTCAGGAACAACTTCCCAAAGAGTCCCCAAAGCCCATCGTCAGCATTTAGGAGCAGTGGTCAGTGGAGTTGATGATATTGCATGGTGTAACCCCAACGATATTCAATCCCCTCCTCAATCAGCTGCTACCTCTCGTTTAGCCCCTTTTCTCAGAGGCTATTGGTTGCCACCTCGCCAAGAGATGTTCATCGTTTTGGACGGAGAAGCTATTCTCTCAGCTATGCCTAAACCTTAACGATTGCACTCACCAGTTAAAAGATCCTCCCGTAGAAAACCAGAAAAGTCACCAAAATAATTGGGTCTAAAGCCTCGCATTTTAAGGCGGAAAGTTTTTGGTGGAACATAAATCTCAGTTCCAAAAACCACTTCTGTGCGATAGCGCCGGAACGCAGTGAGGAACGTCTGACTTCGTTAACACTTTCCCTATCTTTATATCACTTATTTTCTAAATTTTACAAATTGCCTAATTGCCTATGGCTCAAGGCAAAAAACTTAGCCATTTTTAGTTTCTTGACTTACATATCTTCAAAAAAATTACCCGCTAACCTGCTCCAAAGTTGTCTCCTTCCCTACCTAAGTCATTCTGACTTCTGACTTCTGACTTCTGACTTCTGATTTCTGACTTCTGACTTCTGACTTCTGACTTCGTTAATTTTGTCCACATACTTAGTAGCCGTTTATTGATATTCATTCTTTGGTTAATGCCATGACTCAGACTTCTCCTAACCCCAATTCCCATAACAACAACAAAAACAATGGTTCTGTGGACCAGGAAGTTTCTCTAGCACACAATCAATCCCCAGATACTGCTGAGACTCAAACCCAGCAATCCCCAATTTTAGCCATTGAAAGGGAAGTTACCCTTTCCCCCGAACTGGCTAAGGAACAATCCCCAACCACCTCACCCCCTTGGCAACATTGGCCGATGATTCAATGGTGGCAGAATCTCACCCTCCGTTCAAAAAGTATTATAGCTGCTACGGCCATTGGTATCACTCCAGTTATTGTGGTGGGTTCCTTGGCCTATGGTGTCTCTAATCAGATTCTTTCCCATCAGACTAAAGAAACGGAAATTTCCCGCGCCGTAGGGTTAACCAATCAGGTGTCTCGTTTCATGAGCGATCGCTATCTGGATATTCAAGCTTTGGCGACTTTAGAGGTTTTTACCAAGGCCAACTTAAGAGATAATGTTTCCCTTCAAGACAAACAAAAAGTCTTAGATCGTTATATTAATATTTATCAATTATATGACAGTATTGCTGTTTTTGATTTACAAGGGGATGTCATTGGTCAATCTCAAGGGACACCCCTAAAAAATCATCAGGATCGCAGTTATTTTCAAGAAGTTCTTAACAATAAATCTGCCACGGTTACCCAACCCCTTATTTCTACCACAGAAGGGACGTTTAACGTCTATTTCGCTGCGCCTGTACGGGATAGTGAGACCGGGGAAATCATTGCCGTCATTCGCTCGAGAATGCCGGTTAAACACCTGCAAAAAGTGGTCAAGCAGGGAATGAAGCAAGGAGAAAATATTTACTTAGTGAATCAAAATGAGGAGGTTTTTCTTGCCCCCGACGGGATCCAAGTCACTCAAGTCAATAGTGCGGGTCAAGTCGATGAAAGAAGCAAAAAGTTCCAGCACCAAGCCGTCACAGCCTCCTCTTTGTTCCCTGTTTATTCGACTCTCAATCATCAAAAACAACCAGGAGCGAAGATCGATGCAGAACGACTGGTTGCCTTAGCCCCGTTTAGTGGTGTCGATAAACTGCCCAACTTAGGATGGAATGCGGTGGTTACCCTGGATAATGCGGTCGCTTTTGCGGCTCAACGACAATTGGTCTCTACTATCTTTTTAGGGACCTTAGTGACTGCTGGGTTAGCCGGGGCTGTGGCCATTCTCCTTTCTGAACAAATTACCCGTCCCCTGCGCCGTGTCACCAATGCCGTTAAGAAAATTGGAGAAGGGGATTTAACTGTAGAAATAGAAACCTCAGGCCATGATGAATTGTCTATTTTAGCTGAAAACGTCAACACCATGAGCCAACGGATTCATGGCTTAGTGGAAAAACAAACCCTCTTCACCCAACAGGCTAACCTGTTAGCGGAAATTGCCAGTAGTGTTATTGCCGATCGCCGTGCCTTAGAAGGAATTTTCGATCACACCTTAGCCGGGTTACGGGAGATTCTTCGGGTGGATCGGGTGGTGATTTATCAATTTAACTTGGATGGCAATGCCTTGATTTCCCATGAATCCGTTGATTCGGCTTATTCCAGTGCCAAAGAATTGCAAATTGGCGATCGCTGCATTCCCCCAGACATCATTAAACAATACCGTCAAGGCCGTGTCGTCGCCAACAACAATGTCCATGAAGCCGACTTCCATCCCGAACACCATCAACTCATGGAACAGTTGCAGATCGATGCTAATTTAGTGGTTCCTATTATGAAACAAGGGGATGTGTTTGGCTTATTAATTGCCCATCATTGCCAAGGACCCCATCAATGGGAAGAGCAAGAAATCAGCTTTATGCAGCGTGTGGCTGAACAGTTAACCATGACCCTCGATCGCATTACCCGACAACAACAACAACGGGAAGATGCCAAACGAGCCCAACTGTTGCGGGGTATGACCGTTAAAATTGCTGCCGCCCTCGACACAGAAGAAGTAATGCAGGTGGCGGTTGAACAAATGCGTCTCGCCCTGAAAACCCATCGGGTGATTGTTTACACCTTTGACGAAAAATGGCTGGGAACCATTGTGGCCGAAGATGTGGCTGAGGGTTATCCCCAGATATTAAATGCCAAAATTATGGACCCCTGTTTTGCGACCAAATTCGTGGATAAATACCTCAATGGTCGGGTTCAAGCCACCTCAGATATTTATAACGCAGGATTGACCGACTGTCATATTAATGAATTAGCGCCTTTTAAAGTCCGTGCCAATTTGGTCGCTCCCATTATTCGTAAAGGAAAATTATTAGGCTTATATATTGCCCATGAATGTTCAGGGCCGAGGAACTGGAGTCCTTCAGAAATTAGCTTTTTCTCCCAAGTGGCTGCTCAGATCGGTTTTGCCCTAGAAAGGGCTGATCTGCTCGAACAACAGAAAATTTCTGAGCAACAACAAAGAAAAGCCAAAGAACAACTGCAACGACGGGCATTAGAATTGCTGATGGAAGTTGATCCGGTTTCTCAAGGGGATCTTACCATTCGAGCTAAGGTAACCGAAGATGAAATTGGCACCATTGCTGACTCTTACAACGCCACCATCGAAAACCTGAGAAAAATTGTTAACCAGGTACAAAACGCCACCGGACAACTCTCAGACACCACCCATCAAAACGAGTCTGCCATTCGTTCCTTATCCCAAGAAGCTTTTGAACAGGCAGAGGATATCTCTGCCGCCTTGGATAAATTACAGGCCATGAACGACTCCATTCGTGCCGTTGCTGCCAACGCGGAGTTAGCCGAAACCACCGTACAACAAGCCACCGAAACCGTAGAACAGGGAGAAGATGCCATGAACCGTACGGTGGACGGGATTATGGCTATTCGTCAGACGGTAGCCGAAACCGCTAAAAAAGTGAAACGGTTAGGGGAGTCGTCCCAGAAAATTTCTAAGGTGGTCAACTTAATTAGTAGTTTTGCTGACCAGACCAACTTACTTGCGTTGAATGCCTCCATTGAAGCAGCCCACGCCGGGGAAGAAGGACGGGGCTTTGCGGTGGTTGCCGATGAAGTGCGATCGCTGGCTCGTCAGTCTGCTGCAGCCACAGCCGAAATTGAATCCCTTGTGGCCAGTATTCAAGCGGAAACCAACGAGGTAGTGGCGGCCATGGAAGCAGGGACAGAACAGGTGGTAACGGGGACAAAATTAGTGGATGAAACCCGTAAGAGTCTTAATCAAATTACGGCCGCGAGTATTCAAATCAGTGAATTAGTCGAAGCCATTACTCGGTCTGCCATTGAACAGTCTCAAACCAGTCAAACGGTGACCCAAACCATGACTCAAGTGGCAGCTATCTCGGATAAAACCTCCAGCGAAGCTGCCCAAGTCTCTGACTCTTTCCGAGAACTTTTAGCCGTTGCCCAGTCCCTACAAGAAAGCGTCCGACAGTTCAAAGTTAAGTAGCAATATGGGCAATTAAGAATCAAGAAACAATTAAATTCTACATTCTACATTCTACATTCTAAATTCTACGTTTTCCTCCCTCTTCAGACCATTTTCTGAACCTATGTCCCATGTCGCCGAAAGAACCATGATACAGACATTAATCCCATATTTCCGACGAATAAAATTCCTTTTGCGGATCATCAGCTTAATGATGCTAGGGGTGGCCAGTTGGTTTTTAGTGGTCTCTTGTGCCACCCTGGATGCCCAGCAAATGGGAGCAAAAATACCTCCTGATCTAGTCAGTGATTATATTTACCGCATTATTAGATCAGAACGCACTATTTACGGTAAATATGTCGTGCAACGACTCAAAGATGAAAATATCGTTAGGACTTCTGAACATTGGCAACAGGACAAGGCCTTACCCCTACCGGCACAGATGTTTCGCATGAGTTCAGAATTAGCCTCAGAAAATAGTCCGTTTAGTTATGGGGCTATTTCTCCTTGGAGTCTTAATGATAATAATATTCCCAACACTGAATTTGAGAAAAAAGCCATGGATAATGTTTTAACCACCGGCTTACCTTATAAGGATTATCAAGTTAAAGATGGTAAAAAATACTTCTCAGCCCTTTATCCTGATAAAGCGGTTTCTGCTGCTTGTATCGACTGTCATAATCAACATCCACGCCATAAACAACGTTATCCCGAAAAAGTGTTCAAGGTTGGAGATGTGATGGGAGGAATTTTGATCAATTTACCTTTGCAACCTTAGACCACTTTGGCAAGCAAACGGATTAAGTTTGTTACCCTTGGAATTCTTTAATTCTTAATTCTTAATTCCCAATTCTTAATTCCCAATTCTTAATTCCCAATTCTTAATTCTTAATTCTCAATTTTTAATTTTCCCTTATCCATTACCATGCAAACTCCTGTTAAGCCAGTTGCTAACTCTTCTCCTTCGAGGGTTTCTCCCTCTCTCTCTTCTGACCTATCCTCCAAGACAGTACCCACCCCTAACCCTCTACCGTCTTCCAGGGTGCCACTGCTTGAGCCGTTTTCTAACTTGTCTATTAGTCGCAAAACTCAAATGATTACCGCTTTAATTTTTCTGGCCTTAGGGGGATTAATTGGGTTAGGATCAACCTCTTTAGTGGGTAGCTTGCGTTCTCATTTACTTTATCAAACGAAATCCCAATTAGCCGTTACAGAACTCAATTATAATAGCGATTTAGACAAAATGGCCTTAGGGTTTGCTGCTCATGCCGAACACCCCACCATTATTGAAGCCACTAAAACCTTAAATCAAGGACAATCTTTATCCCCTGAAATTCGTAGTCAATTACAATCTATTTTAAAAAATGAACAGAAAATCTATGACCTCGAATATGCTACTTTAGTGGACAAAGATTTACGCATTATTGCCAATGCCAATGGCCAACGTCAAGGGGAAGTGTTTAATCCTCACGGATTAGTGACTCAGGCCATGCAGCAACAAAAACAAATTCGCACCAGTGAGTTGATTAGTTGGCAAGAACTGATCAAAGAAAAAGCCCCTCTACCGGCCGGACTAACTAGCCAAGATGCCTTGATTCGTTATACCGTTACCCCTGTCAAGTTACCAGGGACGCAAACCGTGATCGGTAGTCTGATTTCTGGGGATATTGTCAACGGAAATTTAGCCATTGTGAAGAAAACCGTAGATACCTTTCAAGGGATGGGCTATAGTGCGGTGTATCTTTATCATCCCGAAAATCAAGAATTTACCTTAGCCACTGCCTTTGAAAAAACACAACTACGAGAAGCTCGTTTTAATACACCCCTTCCCAATAAATCGATTTTAGAAAAAGCGGTACGGGCCCAAGGAAAACCCGTTGCCCAAAGAGGTTATCTCGACAATCATAGCTATACCCTAGCAGCGCAGGCCATTCCTAACTATAACGGGGATGAAATCGCTATTTTAGTTTACGGTGATCCAGAATTGGGATTAAACCAGATCCTCAAACAAAGTTTAATGTTACAAATGGGTCTATCCGTGGCGGTTTTGGGCGTTGTGGTCATGGTAGCAGGGGTTATTGCCTCCGCCATAACCAAACCCATTAAACGCTTACAAAAAGTAACTCAAGAATTTGCCAGTGGTAACTATCATGCTCGGGTTAATCTTCTCTCTCAAGATGAAGTGGGACAGTTAGGGGCCTATTTCAATGAGATGGCCACTCATATTGCAGCACACGAACAAGGGTTACAGCAAAAAACCGAAATGTTTCGCTTTTTAGCCGAACTGTCTTGCCCCCAAACCCTTGATTCCTCTGCCTTAGATGGTTGGTTTTCTCAAGCGTTAGAGGGTGGGAGAAGTCTGATTAAATTGGATCGTCTCTTTATCTATTATTTTGATCAAGATCATCGGGGTCAGGTGAAGTACGAAGCAGTTGCTCCTGGTTATGCCTCTGTTTTAGAACAAGATCATCAGAATGAAATTGTTCCCTCAAACTTATTACAACAATTACAAGACACCCCCTCTATGGAGGCTTGGGTTTCAGAGCAACTAGAAACCATTACTCAAACGCCTCAGTACCAAGAGAGGTTGGAGGAGTTTCAAGTTAAAGATCAATTGATGATTCCTATCTTTAATCAAAAGACCCTTTACGGTGTTTTAGTTGCCCATCGTTGCACCCATGCTCAAGATTGGCAAGAAACGGAAATTAATTTCCTCAAACAATTGGTTAACCAACTACAAGTCACCATTAATCGTACCACCCTAGCGCAAATGGAGTCTTTGGCATCAGGGTTAGCTCGTGATCTCAAAGAGATTACCTTACAAATTGCTACAGAATTTAATGCCGAAAAGCTCTTTGATTTAGTGCTTGAAAGGAGTCGTAACGCATTAAACACAGACCGAGTCATTGTCTACAGTTTTGATCAGACTTGGAAGGGAACCATTATTGCTGAATCGGTCAATCCGTCCTATCCTCAAGCTCTAGGACAACAGATTGCCGATCCTTGTTTTGCTCAATCTTTTGTGGACAAATATCGTCAAGGACGGGTCACAGCCCTTTCTAATATTCATAAGGCAGGTCTGAATCCTTGTTATCTCGAACAACTGGAAAGTTTAGAAATTCAGGCTAACCTGGTGGTTCCTATTTTAGTCGGGGGAGAATTATTTGGGTTATTAATTGCCCATCATTGTCAAAGTTCTCGTCATTGGCAACAGCCCGAAATTGACTTTTTGGCCCAAGTGGCTCTGCAAATTGGCATGGCTTTAGAACGCTCGAATCTCTTGGATGAGCAAACCTTAGCCTCTCAACAACAACGGGTAGCTAAAGAACAACTGCAACAGAGAGCCTTAGAATTGTTGATGGAAGTTGAACCGGTTAGTCGAGGGGATTTAACCGTTCGCGCTCAAGTGACTCAAGATGAAATCGGGACTATCGCTGATTCTTATAACGCGACGGTTGAAAATCTACGCTCTTTAGTGACTCAAGTGAAAATAGTAGCGCAACGGTTTTCTAACACCATTGGCAATAATGAGGATTTAATTGAAACCTTAGCTGGCGAAGCCCTCAAACAAGTTGAACAAATTACCGTAGCCGGCGATGGCCTGATGGCCATGAGTCATTCGATTAATCGGGTGGCAGAAAATGCTCAACACACTTTAAGCACCTTTCAACAAGCTTCTCAAAGTGTCGTGGCTGGAGAAAATGCCATGAATGAAACCGTAGAGGGGATGAGAGCGATTCAAGATACGGTGTCAGAAACGGCCAAAAAAATACACCATTTAGGAGAATCTTCGCAAAAGATTTCTAAGGTCGTGAGTTTGATTGGTCGTTTTGCAGCACAAACCCATTTATTGGCTCTCAAAGCTTCTATTGAAGCAGCCCGTGCTGGAGAAGAGGGTCGAGGCTTTGCAGTGATTGCTGATGAAGTCCGCAGCCTCGCCACCAGTTCCGCCGAAGCAACCGCAGAAATTGAAACCTTGGTTAACAGTATTCAAACGGAAACCAAAGAAGTGACCCAAACGATGAAAAGGGAAACTGAACAAGTGTTGCGGGGAACGGAATTAGTCGAACAAACTCGCCACAGTCTTCAGGAGATAATGGTGGCTTCTCAACAGATTAATGAGTTCGTCAGTGATATTAGCGAAGTTGCTAAAGAGCAATCTTTGACCTCCGAATCGATGAATGAACTGATGGGAGAAGTCTCTGCTATTGCCCACAATACTTCCGTTTCTGCCACTCATCTTTCTGACTCTTTCCAAGAAGTGCTTACCCTTGCCCAACAGTTACAGGCCAATGTTGAACAGTTCAAAGTGCAATAGGCAATTTACATTGCAGAATTGGTATAAGGTGACAGAATGCTCTCAGTTATCAGTTATCAGTCATCAGTCGTCAGTTTTTTAATCTCCCCCTCCGCCCCCCTCACAAGGGTAGGTTTTTAAGATTCGGGTAAAGATCAGACTTGGTAGAGGGGGGCGACAGGCAGACAAGGTAGATTTTTTGACGAAAGCATCGGCTTTTTACTGCCTTGTCCACTTGCCCTCCTTGCC
>JASJDD010000126.1 GCA_030065735.1 Crocosphaera sp. | reverse complement strand
ATGTTTCCTTGGAATTCCAAGGAAACATCCCTAGTAAGCGATCGCCAAATTTAACGGGGCTAAAAGGCTTGTGGGGAGAGGGTTTCAGCCCCCCCCAGATCATGAGCCATTATAGATGTATAATGCCGTTTTTGACTGTTGCAGATTACTGTACACTCATTCGAGCAGGACACTATACCCTCAAACCTCCATCCAATCGAGGATAAGCGATCGCTGAAAGACATTTATTTCATGAGTAGAAGTGGCATTAGAGGAGGGGAGAGGGGATCTCTAAAGAATAAATCTTCCTAGCTCATCATAAATGGCTTTTAATAGCTATTACTTACAGGATATAGGGTTAACCCTTAATATAGACAAGAACCTTGTTAAGAGTCCTTTTTAGCTTGAGGGCGATCGCTAAAATAGCTAAAGCTAAATCAAAGATGAAAGAGAGTTTACTCTATGGGTCAAAACAGCAGATTCATACACCTTACTTCATACACTTTCGTCAAGCCATTTTTTCAAATCCTTTTCAGTTTGGAAATCAAGTAAAGCAGCCCCTAGTTGCTCTAGTTGCTCAACAGACAATCCACGCACTTGGGAAATAGTATTAGAAGTTAATTCTCCGCAAAAATGATTTAGTAAAGGCAAAATTAGCTTTACTGCCTCTTCTTGTCGTCCTTTACTTATTATGTCTTGATAAATCACTGATTCTTTCATAATGTCTTCCCTCAACAATTTACTTACAGTGTCTTTGTTCAATACTAAACCAGCTAGGATAGCAGTGGATGCTGCGATATTGTTTTTATGAGGATAGCGACGGTACAATCTCAATCGGTAGTCCGCCATCCTAAAGGGGATATCCTCATCAGGATCTGTTTGAAATTCTATATGCAAGATTAAGGCTGATGATTCTAGGAAAATTAAGCTATCGGCTCTAATTGGCTCTAAAGATAATTCTGACGGCTTTAATTCCGTTAATTCTATCTCTTTTCCTAGCAACCATTTAGCTAAATCCGAACCAAATTTCGCAGCTATAAACTGGCAAGTTGAATCGTACATCTATACACTTTTTGCTTGAGATTAACCTCAGTCCCATTTTACCCCCTTAGCTCTAATTCCCAAAACCTTTCTTTTTTTTGACTTTTCGGGCTAATCGTTTAGCTCTACCTATTTTTCCTTCAGCTACGGCTAAATGATATTTTCTTTTATTTTGATACTCTCGAATTTCTTCAACTAATGGATGATCATCTGGTATTCTCAAATGAGTGACTGAACTAAGATAGAGTGTATCTTCTGGGCTTTTTTCTACAGCACAAATAAGTCCCCCCTCCTCCAGATAAACTACCTGTTTTACCTCCATAGGCTGATTAGGACTTAAGACATCTCCTTGTTGTTCGGCTTTTCTCAATAATCCTTGATCGGGATACACAGTGAAAGGTAACTCTAACTTCATTTTTTCCATGAGAGTAAGGGCTTGTTGATAGTTGTCTATCATTTTCTTAACTTGGCTTGATTCTTTAATTATTATACACTTATTATAGAAGCATAGCTACAGTTTTTCGGCTAACTAACCTTCCATAGATTCATGGCTTCGACAGAACAGCAACAAAGTCTGAGTAACTTTTGTCAACGGGAGAATTTGACGGGACTTCGAGATGAAGCCGTCTCTAATTATCGCCATCGCCTTCAGTCCGGTAAGCGGACAAAAATGACCTCTGATGAGCGTCAAATTCTCATTGATTGGTTTATCGAACATCTTAAAACCCTTGAGAAGAAAGACGCTATACAGTCATTCTGTGAACGAGAAATTGCTTTGTTGGAAGAGGGCTACCCTCAAAACACCATTGCTTCTGATATTCTCGGAAAATACCGTCATGCCATCGCCAAAGCGATTGAACAGAATCATATCCATTTAACCCCTAATAATTCTCACCGCTACACTTATCAAAAACGGGATACAGGGGAAAAAGTCGAAGCCCATGAACACTATGCTCTCACCTATCTCAAGTACGATTCTCAAACCTACCAACAACTGAGAAATCAAACCACTGATGTTAATAATCAACGACAAGATAATTTACAACCTGTACACTTATCTAGTTATACACAACAAATTCAACAATTACTTCATACCCCTACCACAGAAGCGAATCAAGACCTTAAACTCGCTATCGCCATTGCCGGAGCCACAGGACGACGACATACAGAAGTCTTGAGTAAAGGGACGTTTACTCTAACTCCTCATCCTTATTTACTCCATTTTCAAGGTCAACAGAAGAAACAAAAAGGAGATGACACTAGCTTTGATATCTTAACCATTATGCCGGCTAGTGAGGTTATGTCGGCTATTGAAAGGTTGAGAGCTATTCCTGCCATTGCTCATCTTCATGGCCTCCCTTCATCCAATACTCAGGTTAAATCCTTCAATGTCCAGGTTAACCGAATGGTGATCAAGTTATTTCAGGAGACCGGTATTGTCCCTGTTCTCCCAGAGAAAAAGTATGTTTCTATCCATCGTCTTAGAGGTGTTTACGGGGCGATCGCTATCCATTATTTTTGCCCCCAATCCCAGCATCAACACCGTTTTCTTCAACATTACCTTGGCCATACTCTTTCTGAACAGATTGCCCCTAATAGTTCAGCTACTCCCCATTACTTCCATTATTATCTTGTTGATGACGATCATAATCCTCTTACCGATAAGGGCATCCTCTTATCTGAGTTTCCTTTGCTTGATCATCCCCCAGACAGAACTCCACCTAGTTTCCCTCCTGAAACAGTGACTACTCAAACCAAAACGTCCCCATTATCCACTTCTCCATCTTCGTTACCTCTTATCCCCTCTAAACTATCGGAGACTCTACAATCAGAGCTAGAAAAGGGCTTATCTGAGATGTTAAACAGTGATAGTTATACCGTTATCATGGCTGGTTTAATGGCTGTTACTGGTCGTAGTCCTGGTGAATTACTTAAATCAGCTACCTTTGAACCTCATGATGATGATTTTACCCTCCTCTTTTCTCCAACGGGGTTGGGGGCTAAATATCCCCTCAAAACTCTAATTCCTAGTCATCTTGTTCTGGAGACTAGAGAGCGATTAAAGAACCATGATCATGTTCAAGATTTACTCTATGCCACTCCTAATCAAATTAACAGCCATTGTCTTCCCTATATTTCTGGGGCGATAGCAAGTCATCTTCCTTTTGATAATCTTGACGAGACTCTGGATAACTATACACAATTAACTAATAACTATACACCTTATCTTCCACAAGTGGATGCTCAATCTGTCACTGATTCTACTCTCTCTAAATTACGACCTGTTTTTGAGAAACTTCATCTATCAGGGTCTGATCCCGAAATGGTTGAGGAACTCTCTCAATGGATAGATCAACAACTTGATTCCCCCGTATTACCAACCCAACCGTCTGTTGATCCCCTTTTGGCTCAAACCCTCTCTAATCAGTCACAGACCCTTGCTTGGTTAACTCAACGTATCCAGTCTCTTGAGAGTGAGCAGAATGAGAACCATCATCGTTATGGTGATTCCCATCTGGTTCAATCTCTTGAAACTAAAATCCAAAAGCTTCAACAAGATAATACTCACTTAAAACAACAGATATCTCAACTCCAAACTCATAATCATCAATTACAACAGGAAAATCAAGAATTAAAAGTGATCAGTGATCGCGTTGAAGTTGCCCGTCAAGCCCTGTTTGGCGAACAGCTTTCTCTAGCCATTGAAACCAATACTACTCCTCAAAAGAGCGATCAAACAATAAAAACTAATCAGAATAAGACTCCAAAAACTCAACAGAAACAGACTCGCCACCGAAATGATAGTGCTGTTGAGCGGGCTAAAACCATTACATCAGCTATTCTCCAATGGAATCAAGATCATCCCGACGATTCCTGGGCCGTTAACCGTGGTTTACTGGAGAAAACTTTTGGGATTAATCGTCCTGCTGCTGGACGTTTCTTAGAGATTCATTCTTCCTTAGTTACTCAAGTTAATCAGGTCGGTCAGGTGAAAAATGTCCGTTCTCATAACCGTCGAAAAGATCCCACTTCTCTTCAATCTTTTGTTAATACTTTTGTCAAGGACTTTTCTGGGCGCGTCTGATTATTTCTTAGCCACTAATCCTTCTTATTTTTTAGGAGTTTAAAATAGTAGTTATGTCTCAAAGTTTATCTCAAGAACGTCAACAACTCATTAATCTTTATCATCAAGAAACGGCTTTTCATCAACCCATTATTCAATTACTCTCAATTATTTATGAACCCATGACTCGAACCCCTCTCCGAGCCTGTGTTCAAGCCCTGGAAATTCAAGATAAGGAAGGAAAATTTTATCACCCCAAAACTTTAAAAGCTTCTCTTGATCATTTATTAAAAAATAACTTGTTAATTGAAAATAATGAGAAAAAGCTCGTTGTTAATCCCCTAATTATTGAAATAGTTACTAGAGAAACTTTAATTGAAAATACTTTTGAACCATTGGCCAGTATTATTGAGCAGAAAATCCCCATTAGACAACGCAGTTGGGGAGAGCCAATTAAACAATTTGATAATGAATTACAACTAATTAGAGAAATTCGCCTTGGTCTTTATCGTCAAGATTTTGATTTTATCTCCGAGCAAGTAGAAGCATATCAATCTCGCTCTTCCCATCAAACTATTCATCTAGAAACTATCATTGAATCTATTTTGGATAATCCCTTTGACCCCATCTGGTTCCGTCGTCTCCCCCAACCTCTCTTTGAAACAACACTGGTTAGTATTCTTTCTAAAAAATTAAGCAATCTCGATAACAGTGATGATTATTTTGAACTCTTACAAGTCACTTGTACTCAAGAAGATGACCGCTCTTCTGATACACTCCAATTACTATTTATTGAACAACTTATCTTCAGAAATCGTTTAGCTGAAGCTGAAGAATACCTGAATAATCTTTCTGTTTCTCTTGATAACTATTATTTACTTAACTTCTATTTAGGTTTTCTCTTTTTTATTAAAGGTGATTATCAATCTTCCATTAATTACTATACTCAGTCTCTCAAGGGGTTAAAAAAGCTCACTCGAAAACGTAAGATTTTTTTCGAGCCTTTTGGCGGTTTGTTCTTCATTTTAGCTCTCATTAAAGACCCAAACAGGGATTTTCTCAAATTAGCTCAAGACTATCTTTCTATCATCCTCAGAGACAAGAATCTTCTCTTCTTAAAAAAAATTAGTTGCCAATATTTAGAACAGGTTATTTTGCTATTCTCAGGAGATTTATCAGTTAAAAATAACTGGGATGAACATTATTTACCTCCCACTCCTCATCTGTTTTCTTTGTTCCCTTATTTGTGTTGCTATTGGTTAAATCCTGATGAGGCTAAATCTCGTTTACCTAAATTATTGAAACAACTTTTTACTCACAGTTATCAAGCTGGTTATTACTGGTTATCCTTTGAAATTGGACAACTTCTTTTGCGCCTTCAACCTCGCACTCAGTTGAAAGATACTATTTCTCAATTAACTCCTGTTCAGGGGTCAACTCCTTTAGTTGATCTCTTCGATTTTCAAGAACCTTGGCAACTTAGTTTAAAGGCTTTAATTAATTTAAACTCTTCTGAAAAACCAACCAATAATGCCTCTTCTAATCCCAAACGTTTGGCTTGGTTTTTAAGTTTATACAAATCTAATTGGTCTTTAAAACCGAAAGAACAAGTTATTACTAAAAAAGGGGTTTGGAGTCAAGGTCGTCCCATTGCTCTCAAACGATTAGCTCGCACTCCTGAGTCTTTTAATTATCTCACGGCTCAAGATTATAAGGCTTGTTCTCACATTAATACCTATAGCAGAGGGTTTTATGGGGATGTGGAGTATCGTTTAGAAGAAGAAGCCATTATTGACTTAATTGATCATCCTTTCGTTTTTTGGGAGGATTCTCCTCAAACTAAGGTTGAATTAGTAGCTGCTACCCCTGAATTGTTAGTTAAAAAAAATCGCAAGAAAGAGATTACTTTAAAACTTTCTCCTCCTCTTTATCAAAAACAATCCCCTCTTGTTTGGCAAGAAACTATCAATCTTGTGAAGGTTTTAGTTATTACTCCTGACTATGAACAAATTGCTACCATTTTAGGTAAACGTAATCAATTAAAAGTCCCCCCTTCTGCCGAAGAACAGGTTTTAGCTGCTATTAATACTATCTCTAGTTTATGCACCGTTCATTCTGATATTGGAGGTGATATTGCTGATGCTATTGAAGTGGAAGCTCAGCCTCTTCCTCATCTTCAATTATTACCAAATGATGAGGGGTTAAGTGCTAGAGTGGTTGTCTGTCCTTTTGAAAAAGGTCATTCTTTTTATCATCCTGGTACCGGTGGTGCAACTGTTATTACTGAAATTGATGGTCAACGTTATCAGACGACTCGTGATCTCGAACAAGAAAAGGATTTATTTGATGCTTTAATCAGGGATTGTCCCCTTCTTTCTTCTGGTGATTCGGCTAGTGGCCGATGGGATTTTGATGACCCTCAACTTTGTTTAGAATTACTTCTACAATTACAGGATTTAGAGGGTCAAGTTATTATTGAATGGCCTGAAGGAGAGAGTCTTAAGGTTACTAAACCTGCTGGTTTTTCTCATCTTCACCTCAATGTTAATTCTCAACAAGATTGGTTTGAGGTGTCTGGTCAATTACAATTAGATGAGTCTTTGGTCTTCGATTTACAACAACTACTTACCTTCTTAGAACAGAGTCCTGGTCGTTTTATTCCTTTAGGTCAGGGTCAATTTTTGGCTTTAACTGATACTTTTCGTCAACGTCTTGAGGAATTTCGCCTTTTTTCTCAACCTCATAAACAGGCTCGTCAGATTCATCCTTTGTCTACTTTAGCTTTGCAAGATTTTTTCTCTGAGGTTGAGGATTTAAAGGTTGACCAACAATGGCTCGAACATTGTCAAAAAATTCAAGCCCTGCACCAATTTACTCCTCAACTTCCTAGTACCTTTCAGGGGGATTTACGAGACTATCAATTGGAGGGTTTTCATTGGTTAGCTCGTCTCTCTCATTGGGGTGTCGGGGCTTGTTTGGCTGATGATATGGGTTTAGGTAAAACTATTCAGGCTTTGGCTGTTATTCTCACTCGTGCCAGTGATGGACCCACTTTAATTGTTGCTCCTACTTCTGTTTGTTTTAATTGGATTGATGAATCCACTAAATTTTCTCCTACTCTTAATCCCATTTTATTTGGCAGTGGTAATCGTCAGAAAATTTTAGATAATTTACAGTCTTTTGATTTATTAATTTGCAGTTATGGTTTATTACAACAAGAGTCGGTCGCTACTATGTTGGCTGATGTTTCTTGGCAAACCATTGTTTTAGATGAGGCTCAATTTATTAAAAATATGACCACTAAACGCTCTCAGGCTGCCATGAAGTTACAGGGTCAGTTTAAGTTGATTACTACGGGAACGCCTCTAGAAAATCATTTAGGAGAATTATGGAATCTATTCCGCTTTATTAATCCTGGTTTGTTGGGTTCTTGGAAACAATTTAATGACCGTTTTGTTGCCCCTATTGAGTCAGATCCACATAAAATTCTTCATCAACAATTGAAACTTTTAATTCAACCTTTTATTTTACGCCGTACTAAAACTCAGGTTCTCTCTGAATTACCTCCTCGTACTGAAATGCTTTTATCCGTTGAATTAAGTAACGAAGAAATGGCTCTCTATGAGGCTTTACGTCGTGATTCGGTCAAAAAATTGAGCGAGAGTGATGACAGTGGCGGTCAAAAACATTTACAGGTTTTGGCTGCTTTGATGAAGTTACGCCGTTGTTGTTGTCATCCTAGTTTGATTCTTGATGATTCCTCTTTAAATGGTTCTAAGTTACAGGTCTTTCAAGAGATCCTTGAAGAGTTACTTGATAACCGTCACAAGGCTTTGGTTTTTAGTCAATTTGTTGACCATCTACAAATTGTTAAATCTCATCTTGATCAACAACACATTAGTTATCAATATCTCGATGGTAGCACCCCCAATAAGGAACGACAACGACGGGTTAAGGCTTTCCAGTCTGGTGAAGGAGATGTCTTTCTTATCAGTTTAAAGGCGGGGGGAACCGGTTTAAATTTGACCGCGGCTGATTATGTCATTCATCTCGATCCTTGGTGGAATCCTGCTGTTGAAGATCAGGCTACCGATCGCGCTTATCGCATTGGTCAACAACGTCCTGTTACCGTCTATCGCTTGGTGGCTAAAGACACCATTGAGGAAAAAATTGTTCAACTTCATCATCGTAAACGAGATTTAGCTGATTCTCTTCTTTCTGGTACTGATGTTTCTGCTAAACTATCCACTTCTGAATTGTTGGATTTGATGAAATAACTTTTATGGCTTTTAGTTATACGCTCATTTATCAACCTATGAAAAACACCCTTATAAGCCAGTGGACTTGATCTCTAGCTAATTTCTTCAGTTACTTTTTGTATCTTTTGAGTTTTTCTAACCTTATCCTCCCTCTATTGTACTTTAGTCTCATTTTTCTTCATATTGCTTTCTCTTGCTTCTACTCATTTTTTGACTCCTACTCATTCACCTCTTACTTATACCTGTATAATCCTACTCATACTCGTATAATACTTATATCTGTATAAACTCTTGCACTTCTTTGATTATCATCCACATTTTCAGATAGTCACTTAGTCTTTGCCATCCTTTCCATAAGGTCTGCACTCCTGGCTCTCCATCCCCTTTTCTGCACATAAATCCTCCTAATCTTCCTATCCATCTCACACATTCATATATTGTCGGTATTTCTGACGGTAACTCTTTTTTTTTAGTAATTACACAGTATAGCACTTGCCATTCTTCTTCTTCTAAGGCAATATCGGCTGGTTCATCTGGCGTTTCTACGGCACAATATTTGAGCCACAATATCCTTGAGGCAATGATGCTGTAGGTGGCCAATGCTCTTTCGAGTCGCTCTCCTTTGTCTAACATTAGCTTCTCAATCCCACAACCTGTTTTCAATACATAGTGAAATCTCTCAATTAACCAACGATATGTATAATATTTTAGGACTTTTTGGGCATCTGCTAAATTATTTACGGCTAAAGTCGTTAATAGCACCCATTTTACTGCTTTTTCTCCTTTGGGAGCCTGAATCTCTTCCGCTACGATCGCATTTACCTTAATGGGTTCCATTTCCCGATAATCCGGCTTATTCAAAGGTGCTTGGATCTCCACTGATGTCCATTTTACTTGTAATCTTGCTATTCTCGGTTTTCTTCGCGGTGTTCTCCTTAATTTTATGGCTATTTCTGCCATTGGTTCCAATTTCTCTAACTTAGAGAATAATTCTTCTTTTATCTTCTCTATTGTCGCTTTTTTATGCGCTTCTATTATTTTTTCTGCTTTCACATGGCGATTTTCCCAAAACTCGTAAGTGGCCTGTACATCTGATGGTTTCTCGATCGCTTGTGGTACGGTTTCATGAGGATGTTCGGATAACTCTGATACCATTTTTCCAAGCCTTGTATTTAAGCGTTTGTCCCCTAAATCCAGATATTTTAGTTCTTCTTCTACCCAAGTTTTCATTTTTCTTATCCTCCCTTCATTATCCTTTTAAATATGATTTTAGTCAATCTTGACTTTTGAGCCTTTTTTCCTTATTCTTAATGAGTAAATACTCTAACTTTTTTAAACTTTTATGTCCAATTACCATTAACTAAATTTTAGGAGAACTCAGATAGAATAAGTCTTTTAGGCTTTTTATTTACCTTTATTTTATCTCACTTCTTCCCTTAATTTTAATTTATTTATCTTCATTTATCTTAACCCCATTTTTACTCTTCTTTGAATTACTTTAATTATTTTAAAAATACATAGCCTCTTTTCTGATTCTGTTTTCCTTAAAAATCTCCTCTATTGCTCATGATTCCTACCTTTTAGCTTTTTTTCTTTTGTTAACTTATGTGTGCCGAAGGGATAGCCCTTTGCAAATGATTATCATTATCGTTCATTCTCAATAAGCCCTCTGGTTGCTGACAATTGTTTAGGATAGGGCAACAGGGAAAAACCGCTCTGGACTTACTTTTCAACCTACTTGTCACCCCGTGAGGTTTTTGCAGCAGGTTTTTATTTCCTTGTCTCATTCCGTGATTTAAAGACGCTAAACTATAGCGAGTCACAACGGTCCCATAAAGATAATAATTGGGAATTCTACCTTGCTCATTCTGATAATTCATGATTACTGTTAACCTCTCCTGCTTCTTGTATTGTTGTCAGCAAATTCTTATCTGTATTGGTCTTTTTTTCCTTCGGTTGATAACTAGCGATCGCTAATAGTGACCAAATTCTCAATTTTTCCCAAGGAACTTCTTCTATCAACAATAAAACCTGTTCTTGATTTTCATAAAAAGACTCATTCAATCCCCCTCTTGCTAAAAAATCTGACAAGTATTGCAGGAAGGATAATTCATCATAACAACAATTTAACTCCGCCCTTAAACGTTCAACTTTTTTATTAACTGGAGCTTCCTTTCCCGCCTTAGTTTTGTTATATATTTTGGCAAAATAGACTGTCATAGCGTGTTGAAAAACCTTAATAAAGGAAAGATACTTTTCTTTGATTTCGCTATCTTCTATCATGCCTATTAGTCCTGTTTTATTCAAAAGTAGCTGTTTAAATAAATAGCTTTTTGAGTCTTCAATAATTAATTTTTCCCACAAGTCAGACCACCAAGGTAGTTCTTTAGCCAGATTATCAGCAATTAGCGATCGCAGCAGATTTACTTTAATCAGTATTTTCTTTGCTTGAATCTGTTCGTCATTAGGTTGAAAATACTGCTGGATTAATTGATACTTATGTAAACTATCTGGAGCAATTTTAATCTCTTCTATATTGGCTAACATTCGTTGATGAGACTGTTTATTCATTTTCTCATATAACCAGACCTGACAAGCTTGATAATAGTCTTTATCGGATTCCATTTTATCTAAGCTGTAGTAAAGCAGAGCGGCTTCTCCTATACTACTAACATGGAGTTGCTTGGGTTCTAATTGTTGTAATTGCCAACGTCTTTGAGAAGCTTCTTCAAAATTATTGATTTCAGGAATTACAACGAGATAACGATCAGTATTTTTTTCTTTGATGTCTTCAGAAGCTAGATGAAGTAAGTAGTATTGACAAACGATAGGAACAAATAATAAGGCTAAGGCGTATTCAGGTTTTTCTTCTAATTTTGTCTTATTCTGTGTCCTAGCATGGCGGACAATACCTCCTAAATACAACCAACTGGTAATTTGAGTATAGTCCTGTTGCAGTTGTTTTGTCTTTTCTTCACATAGTTTGGCTGCAAAGGTTTGATGAACATACCATGTGAGGGGTTTGTATTCAGATTCTGTGGTTTCTCCTTGAACTGTTAGTGAAACTTTGATTGGTTTTCCTTTTTGAGAAAACTTGTTATGACGCAGAAAAATAGCACAAATTCCTTCGTGTAGGTGAATTTTTCTCCTTAAATCTACTGCCTTATTTTCTAAGGCTTTAAATTGAATGAAACCTTCACTACTCAGTTGAAAAGACTGCTTCAGTAACCAATCGAGTGCAGTGAAATCACTTCCTTGCCAAAATAATTCAATGGTATCAGAGGTAAGTGACCAGGAAAGATTGCCGGCGCGACTTTGAGGATCACGAAATTGCTGTTCTAATTTCTTCAAGCTCATGTACAGTCCCGTCATTCCTGCACGGTGCATGATGGTGGTATCAGATGCACTGAGGGATAGAGAAATCCTGGGTTTGTTAGCAAGTTTCACAAGATTACTTCATCCTCCTTGGTGCGAGTCGCTGGCACAAATACTCCACACATCATCTTTCGTTTTCCTCCAATTCCCTGTTCTTGGAGCGTTAAGGAATCTTCTAGGTCAAGTTCACTAATTTTTACACCGAATCCCCGTATTTTAAAGCTTTTTTCTTATTTAGTAATTGTCAATTGCCGTCTTTGTGGTGTTCCATCATATCGAGTCAACAATTCAATGTTTCCCTCTACGTTTAAATTATTTAGTTGGCGTTTCACAGCTTCTTGAAAAGTTGTCGCGTCTTGATATCCTTTGATCACAACTAATCGAGAATATAGATTGTCTGAGGAAACGAGGGGTTGATAATCAGGAATGTTTAGTTGATAAGATTCTTGGCCAATCTCAAAAGTTTGACCTGCTAAGTAAGGATAAATTAAGGGAATTTGTTGATGATGAATGCGAATTTTTAAATGAGATTGATGAGTTAATTTCAGATAATTATTATTAGTTGGAATACCAGCAATGGGGTGAATCCCAACAGTATCAAGGTCATGAAGCGGAGGACAAATGCGACACAAAGCAGAGTAGATAATGTATCCATTATCGAGAGGAATCGGTGCGCCGCTAATTTTAAAGCTCAGATCAAGATATTCTTCACTGTTGATAATCGCAGTGGTCATAGGTAAAATTGAGCTATCAAAGCACAATCATTAATCTTATACTCTATCTTATTGATACTTTATCGGATTCGTTTCGATTGAATTTTTTAAGTAAAATTTTATAGTTCGGTTATTGAACTGCACTGTGATGAATGTAGATGTTACTCAAATTCAACCCTATCCAAATGATGAACTATGGAGTCCAGAAAGGTTTTCTCTACCTCCTCGAAGTTGTTTACATCATTTAGAACCCATCGGAATTGGGACTTCTATGGTCGAGAGCTTGAGTAGTTATGTTACTCGTCTCGCTCATTCTCATGGGGTTTTTGCTGGGATTTTACTTGAAAAGAAACTTAAACCACTAATCAATAAAAGATATGGTGTAGCAACCTTAAATAAAATCGCTCACTATAGCAAAGCTCTCAATGGAATGGGAATAATGGCTGAGGATTTAGTTCGAGGATTGTCCATTCTTACTTCTCGTCAGGATTTATCTCTGTTAACTTTACTGCATTGGTCCAATTTATTTCCGACCAGACAACTCCTGCGCTCAAGTCGTGCTTGGTGTCCTCTCTGTTATTCTGAACAATTTCAGAATAACAAGATATGTTATGAACCTTTGTTGTGGTCGTTAAAGATCGTTCAAGTTTGCCCTAAACATCACATTTTTCTAGTTTCTTCCTGTCCTGATTGTGGTCAAAAAAATTTACCATTGACTGGACGCTCTCAACCAGGATGTTGTTCAAAATGTGGGGCTTGGTTAGGCAATTACGATGAAATCCATCGAATATCACATCCATCCTATCTCTCAGATTTGGAGTGGGAATTGTGGAAGGGGATAAATGTTGGGAATTTACTGCAAAAATCCTCATCTAGATTATCTTTTCCTAAACAAGAGGCTATTGCTGAGGCCTTAAACATCTGTGTTTCTCATTTTTCTCAAGGCAATATCGCTTTGTGGGCAAGGCAACTTCAAGTTCCCAGAAATACTTTGTGGTTGTGGTGTAAAGGAAAAAATTTACCAACTTTACAGGCTCTATTAAAAATTTGTTATTGCCTCAGAATCTCAGTGTGGGACTTTGTCCATCATAATTTAGATTTGTCAAATTCCACTTTCGTTCCTCCTAAGCTTGACTTAAAAGTGCGCTCACCGAGTCAACAAGTTAACAAATCATCTCTTGAAATGTCATTAAAGTTACTTCTCAAGGAGAATCGAGAACCGCCTATGTCCATGGAAGAAGTTGCTCGACAATTGGGCTACGATAGGAGAACAATCTTTCGTCATTGTCCTGAGTTATGTCGTCTGGTATCTGCTAAATATATCAAATATCAAAAACGCACCCACATCCAAAAACTTGATGATTGTTGTGCTGAAGTTAGGCAAGCTGTTTTTGATTTACATACTCAAGGAAAATATCCGTCAGAAGCTAAGGTTGCCCAGTTGATTTCTCGACCGAGTTTTTTTCGATATAAGCGGGTTAGGAAAGCTTTACAAGAAGCACGACAAAGCTTATAGCTTGAGCTATAGAAGTTATCGAAACAATACAAGGTTAAGAGAATAGTCTGACAGAAGATAGTGAAGTTTCTGATCTCAACTATCTCTTTTTTTTTCAGGCATGAATTTGCCGCTCACTTTTTCAGGCATAACTTTGCCGTTGCGGCAAAAACAAACTTTAAATTACAGCTAATAGTAACATAATTTTGATAAAAAAAATGGAGCTAAGCGGACTCGAACCGCTGACTTTCACAATGCCATTGTGACACTCTACCAACTGAGTTATAGCCCCTAGGAATCCCCTTTAGGGAACTGGGTTAAATAAGGTGCATCAACTATGATGACTTAATTGATAATGTTTTGTCAAGTCCTTGAACCCAAGGTCAAATCCTTTGTAATAAGTTAACCCCGTGGGTATCTGTGCCACAAGTGTGATACAGTCCGTAAGAATAACTCAGAGTTAAGACAGTTTCGGTTTGACGAGGGCTAGTTTTCCAGGGTTTAGGGTTATTATAAGCATAAAATGCCTCAACTCCATCAATCCCAATATCAACGGCTGTAGGAATCAGTTTTGTAGCGGAATAAGGGTATCTTTCTGGATGAGCTAAAACCGCCATTCCCCCTGCTTGATGAAGAGCATGGATAACGGTACTCGCTAAACCCTGAGTCCCCCTAGGAGAGTCTCCCCAGAGATAGGGTTCCATGACTGGATGGTGAGGATTAAAACCATATCCTAAAATATGGACTTCAATGTCGAGTAAACTAGAGGTGATCTCAATTCCTGTCCACAAATGAGGTAAATTTTCTTTAGGTTTTTCTAGTGATGTTTTTTGAAGCCACTTTTGAGCAATTTTATAACCTTCAACGGAATGATGATCAGTAATAGCGAGTCCTTTGAGTCCAATGTGGGTTGCTTGTTTAATTAGTTTTTCCGGGGTTAGTTGTCCATCAGAACAAATGGTGTGCATATGAAAATTATAGTCGTAGGGACAACTGTTAGGAGTCAGTCTTAGCCAGACTTCTTGTAGTGCTTGAGTATCTTGAGACGATGGTTTCGTTGCAGTTGAAACGATCATAATGGCTGATAGTAATCCGTTAAAGATTGCGATTTGTTACATCTTAGTAACATTTCTAAGTATAAGCTGTTTTTACTTGATTTGGTGTGATCCATAATGCAAACTTTATCTATAGGGTTTAGAGCATTCCCCTAGTCCCTTATTTGTGTAACAAAATGGAACAATGCGGTAAACTCACATCTTGCATCAGAACAAAAATACTTAATAATTAGAGGCAGAAGGCAGGGGGCAGGAGGCAGAAGGGAGGAAAAAAACTTAAAAATAGGATTATTTAACTTTTAAATGCCTTATTATCGATAATTTTACT
>JASJDD010000125.1 GCA_030065735.1 Crocosphaera sp. | reverse complement strand
TGCTTACTAATTTAAGTTTATTTGTTCTGGTGCAAGATGTCAGTTTAACGAGGAACTCCCTGAATAACAGGACGAATACCCGTTCCATCAAATGGACCAGGGTTGCCTCCCCAATTAAAGTCGCTAATGCGTAGGGAAATAGAGCCTACCTTTAAGACCGTATTATAACGTAGCAAAATGCTATAGGTACGCCTGCTATATTCAATGAACAAATCCGTATTAATTTCTTCATCGGTGTCGATGTTATATGCACTTTGAATGCCAATTCGCACCGGGCCGTATAATTGTTGCGTGATGCCCCAGTTTAAGGTTTTCAAATCAGCAAAGCGATCAAACAAAAACGGCGAAGGATCACCCCGTAATGCTTGGCTAAAGCTAATATTAAACCCTGTATAGTCCAGAAAAGGCCGAGAAAAATTGCCCAGTTGTCCCGATAAGCCAATGATACCTGATAAGGAGGGTTGAGAGTCTCCATTCCCATAAACACTGGTTACTCCCGTGATACCAGTCGATAACACAACATAGGGTAAGACTGGTGTTGAGGTGTATTTTAATCCTTCTTCTGGGGTGGGGGGTAACGCTTGTCCATACCAGAGTAAAAAGGGTTTATTGACAGAAGCGGCCCCTTGTACTCTCGTTAAGCTAACGCGACGATCTTCTGAGTCAGTCCCCAATAAACTGGGGCGATCGGTATCTGCATTAACGGTTTGAATTGACCCTTGATAGCTCACGCTGATACCCGTTTGTTCGATAGGAATTTGCGGAGAAACTAAAAGTAACCCAAAGCTACTGCGGACGGTTTGAAACCCTAAAGAGCCGTTAAATAGGCGATCGCGATAATTATATTCCAATCGTAGATCATGAGGAGCGATTGGCCCGTCTAAACGGTACTGTAAAAAGGTTTTTGTCCGCAGTCTATCTTCAATATCGCCAAATTCTAAACTGGTGAGGGAGGTGCGAGAAAAGAAGGTGGTTTTGGGACTTAAATTAGCATTAAATTCGTTAATAAAACCAAAAGTAGGGGGACTAATAGCATCAATTTCGTCTTGATCTTCCTCAAATAAATCCGTATTACGATCATCAACCGTAAGTCCTTCTGGATCAATTCCTTTTTGAAGATAATATTGAGGGGTTACTTGCCAACTGAGGGTCTCGGTATCAATAACATTAAACCCTCGTTCTACAAAGAAACCTCCGCGATCGCGATCATCGTAACCAAAACCAATGACTCCAGGTTGGCGATCGCGCCGATCAAAAATCAAACGGTCTTGGGTAGGAAATGAGTTGGCTTGATCCAGTACCACCCGTGAATTGGTCAATTTCACTTCATCAACTAACGGGGCAATATTACGGAAAGTTGCGGTTTCTGCTCGCACTTCCACTTCTGGGGGAGAGAAGGGATCATTGGTTAAACGAGCATCTGTCGCCCGCCAACCCTCCGAGTCAAACTCCATGCGATCTGCTTCAAAGCGAATGCGGTTAATTTGTCCCCCACTTCCTTGTCCCGTATTTCCCCCAATATCCTGAATATTCTCTTCTCCAAAGGATACACCAAAGGAGTAACTGATCCCTTGCGCTCTGGTAATGCGTTGTAGGGGTTGTTCTAGGGCCAGTCGTTCGTTGAGGGTTTGGTTGGGGATTAAATTGTTATCGATCGCAGTAGGTAAGGTAGGGGAAAAGTCTTGGCCAGTGGTGGGTTGATAGATTTCTCCATTGGCCTCAAAAATCACGCCGCTATCTTGGACAAAATAATATTCAAATCGTTCTCCCCGCAGCGTTTGTTCCCCGCGATCAAGAACCACATTGCCTTCTGCTACAGCAAATTGATCCGGAAGATTGATCCAAAGGCGATCAGCTAATAACACCCCACTGGCAAAGCGCATAATCACTTTCCCTTCTGCATACACCACTTCCCTTTCTGCGTCGTATTCTTGGCGATCGGACACCAATTCCACAACCCCTACGGCTTCAGTGGGGGGTGAATTTGGATTTTCTGGTTGTCCTTGAGCTAACGCAGGGGATGGGGTGATCAGTAGCTCTGACGGTTGTGTTTGAGGGTTTCGGGGTTTGAGTAATAAACGATGAGCTTGAGGAGATTGACCGTTTAACTTAAGAATCTTAGAAACATTTGTTTTGTCAGTCGGGATCACCGAAGCTGATCGTGGCGATGAGGACGTTCCGGTGGTGATGGGATCCCCTAAAACATCGGCAGTTTGTTCCGCAGATGGCAAAGAATGAGTATCGGTTTGGTTGGGGAGATCTTCTGGGGAGGATAAATAAAATTCTACGACCTCTGGAGGAGTCGTCTGAACCTCTGGGGACAGTGGAAGAGTTACCGAGGATGTTGGTGCCTCAGAGGATAATTGAGCCAATAAAACGTTACTTTTAGTGATTTCTTTGAGTGTTGTTGGAGAATGCACTAAAAAGGTGTGCTGTTTTTCCGAGACCGGAGAAACAACTGTTTTAACTTGGGCTGGAGGATTAGGTGGTGGAACGAATGGGGGCATCTTGGTTTGATAGTATCAAGCTGAAAGGTTTAGTGGCTACCTGTAGCGTGATCAAAGGAGATGAGATGGGGACGAGCCAGATCTCGCCCCTATCGTTTTACTCACCTAAAGTTAACATAACTAAATTTGAGCTTATTCAAAGTCCTTACGTCCAGGGTTACGAGTGGGATCACTCGAAAGAAAACCAAAAACGAACAAGGAAATAAATAAAGCCACAACGATGTAAACAGCAATTTTTAAGGTTAGCATAGTATTTTGTTCTCCTTATGGGAGGTTTATCCCTAGCAAATTTTAATGATTCCTATCTGACTTTAACCTATGGATGGACTTTTTGTCTTCCCTGTACTGATTCGATTCTTAATTTTAGGCTGAGGATTCTCCAGATCCCTAGTCCGTCTCCTATAATCAAGAGAAGATTTGTAGACGTAATTGTTGTATTGATCACATGGCACTACTGACCACAGGTAAAGGATTTGTTCGCGCACTAGAAAAGTCAGGTACATTAGGGGTTTATGCTCCCTTAGAAGGCGGATTTGAAGGACGCTATCAACGACGCTTACGCACTAATGGCTATGATAGTCTGTCCCTATCTGCTAGAGGATTAGGGGATGTGGGTGCTTATTTGATGGGAGTTCATGGGGTACGGCCTCCCCATCTCGGAAAAAAGAATATTGGTCAAGATGCTGCAGTTGGTGCTACTTATTTTGTACCTCCGATTGCTGCTTATCAACTCGAAAGCTTATCTCCTCAATCCAAGGGCTTAGTTTTATGGATTTTAGAGGGTTATATTCTGTCGAAAGCGGAATTAGAATACCTCGTTACTTTACCTCAGCAAGAACCTCGGATTAAAATAGTGGTTGAACTGGGAGGAGAACGATATTTCCGTTGGGAACCATTAGAAGAGCTGATTGAATCGGCCTAAGACAGTTGGGGAGTGTGGGGGGTCGAAGAAAATTGTTACTGAAAACTACAATGAAAACCAACTAATTTCTGACATCAAACTCAGGTATCATTAAAACTATGATTTCTTAATCACGCTGATAGTATTCTCACTATAGGACTGTTGTTTCTCTTCAAAAGAGTTGACACATTGCTTGTAGCATATTAAGAATTGATACAATAGCCGATATAACTCAAGAGGGATCAAAGTAAGAAGCCACTATGTATATTGTCCAAGTAGCCTCGGAATGCGCCCCGGTCATTAAGGCAGGGGGTTTAGGTGATGTTGTTTTCGGGCTAAGTCGCGAACTCGAAAACCAAGATCATATTGTAGATATTATTCTCCCCAAATATGATTGTATGCGTTACGACCATATCTGGGGGCTACACGAAGAGTATAAGGATTTATGGGTACCTTGGGGAAATGGCTCGATCCACTGTACTGTCTTGGGTGGTAAAGTTCATGGACTGAACTGTTTGTTTATCGAACCTCATTCCAATGATAATTTCTTTAACCGAGGCAAATATTACGGGGACAATGATGATAACTTACGCTTTGCTTTCTTTAGTAGAGCGGCTTTAGAATATATGTGTATTAGCAATAAGCGTCCTGAGATCATTCATTGTCATGACTGGCAAACTGGACTGCTTCCTGTAATGTTATTTGAACAGTATAAATATCGAGGCATGGATAGTCAACGGGTTTGTTATACCATCCATAATTTTAAACATCAAGGAGGGGGTAGTCTTGATATTTTACGGGCGATTCAGTTGGATAATGACAGTTATTATCTAAGTCCCGATCGCCTTAAAGATACCAGTATTCCCAATCATATTAATTTTATGAAAGGAGGTATTGTTTATTCTAATGCAGTTAATACCGTATCCCCTCACCATGCGTGGGAAGCTCGTTTTGGCAATGAAGGTTATGGGTTAGGTCATACCCTTTACGTTCATGAAGATAAGTTTAAAGGTATTCTTAATGGCTTAGACTATAATATCTGGAATCCAGAAGTCGATGAGCATATTTCCATGCCTTTTGGTCCAGATGATTTTGAGTTAAAAGCTTATAACAAAAAAGGATTACGAGAACGGTTATGGTTAGAGGAGAAAGATAGACCGATCATTGCCTATATTGGTCGTCTGGATGACCAAAAAGGAGTCGGTTTAGTTCACCATGCTTTAGAGTATGCTCTAAGACGAAGCGCACAGTTTGTTTTATTGGGTTCAGCCACTTCTGAAGCCATAAAGACTCTGTTTTGGCAGACCAAACATCGTTTGAATGATCATCCTGACGTTCATCTCGAACTTGGTTTTAATGAAGAATTATCTCATCTTATTTATGCAGGGGCAGATATGATGGTAGTACCCAGTAATTATGAACCCTGTGGCCTAACTCAGATGATTGCCCTCAAATATGGAACCGTTCCCATTGTGCGTGGGGTTGGGGGGTTAGTTAATACCGTATTTGACTACGATTATGATGAAGCCCATCTCCCTAAAGAACGTAATGGCTTCGTCTTCCATCATACTGATGTCTCTGCTTTAGAATCAGCCATGCACCGTGCCTTAGAGCTATGGTACACCGATCGCAAGGCGTTTAATCAGTTGGCGGTTCAAGGAATGCGTTGTGACTATTCTTGGCGACATCCCGTAGAACAATATGTTGAGGTTTATGAAACAATCAAAGCCTAATTATTGTTGATCTTCTCTCCTGTTGTAACTAAATTAGGTTATGACAGGAGGTTTTGTTTTTTTAGTGAGGAATTATCGGAGTTAATGTGTGGGTAACATCATCAACTAGCAACGTTAAAACCCCAACGGCCATTGCCCTGGGTAATTTTGACGGGATCCATCTAGGACATCGACAAGTTCTAAAACCGATTATAGAACTAAGGGAGGAGTCTATCCCCACCCTTGTCACCTTTACTCCCCACCCTCAAGAATTTTTTAGTGGCAAAACAAGACAATTATTAACGCCTCTGACAGAAAAAGTCAAACTTTTAGAGTCTCTCAACATTCAACAATTAGTGCGTTTACCCTTTGATCGCAGTTTAGCTTCTCTAAGCCCTCAAGCCTTTGTGGAAGATATTTTAGTTAAGCAACTGAATGTTAAATATATCAGTGTGGGACAAGACTTCCGCTTTGGCCAAGGAAGAGAGGGGAATGCTCAAATGTTACAAGAATTAGCTAAAAATTTCGGAGTCTTTGTTCATATTACCAAGTTACAAACTTGTCTGAGTGAAGATAGTTCTTTACGTATTAGTAGTTCTAGAATTCGTCAATGTTTAGCGGTTGGCAATGTTAGGCAGGCCAAAGAGATGTTGAGTTATCCCTATTCATTAGAAGGAATCGTGATTAAAGGACAACAGGTAGGAAGAACCATCGGTTTTCCTACCGCTAACCTACAAGTTCCCTCAGATAAATTACTACCCCGTCGTGGCGTTTATTGTGTTCGTGTTATCTTAGCTACACAAGAAGTTGTTAACGGAGTCATTAATATTGGCAGTCGTCCTACGGTTAATGGTCAAGTTCCGACCGTAGAAGTACATTTGTTAGATTGGTCGGGGAACTTATATGGAACTTTTTTAACAGTTCACTTAGAAAAATTTCTACGATCTGAACAAAAATTTCCCTCTTTGGATGCTCTCACAAATCAAATTATGCAAGACTGTATTTTAGCGCGTCAAATATTGGCATATGAGTAAACTTGTAAATAGTTGACAACTATTTAGAAATTTATCTTGATGATGGGGAACAATAGAAAAGAGTAGAAAAAAAATTCAAAGGTGGTTCACAGTATTTTTTAGGAGGTCAGCAGTGAACGATAAAATGGACTTGAGTGATTTTTCCATGTTAGATTTGTTTAGCTTGGAAGTCGAAACCCAAGGAGAAGTCCTCAACGATCACCTTCTCACCCTAGAAAACCAACTGCAAGACTCCCCAGATGCTCAAGGCTCTCTCTCTTTGTTAGAAGCCCTAATGCGAGCTTCTCATTCCATTAAAGGGGCAGCAAGGATTGTGCAAATTGACCCGGCGGTAAAAATTGCCCATGTGATGGAAGACTGTTTCATGGCAGCGATGGAACGAACCATTACTTTAACGCCGAATGATATCGATTTTCTCTTGCAAGGGGTGGACTTTTTACAATCCATTGGAGAGGTTGAACAGGATAACTTTAACACTTGGTTAAGCCAGCAGGAAGAAAACGTCCAACGGATTGTTGATGCTATCACCTCCATCATGAACCCTAACCGGAAAGAGCAGCCTCAACCGGCTTCTGTTACCATTCCAGATCCCCCTGAACCATCAGTTATTATCCCTCCCTCCACACCTGATGTTATGGAGACTGAAAGTGAAGACAATCATCCAGAAATCGAAGATGATGCCTTGCCTAAATTTGATCTATCTATAGATGATGTTTTTCCTCAAGATGGGGAAGAGAGTCTTCTGTTTAGTCAAGATAGCAAAGCTTCTCCTAATCTAATACATGAGGCATCATCAGAAAGCGAAACTTCAGAAACGGATCAGGTGATTAGTTGGGTTGATGAGGAACAAGAACTTATCCAAGACTTTAATAGTTTAACCTCAGATAATTTGTCAACGGATCAAGAGGAGGTGATCCCCGCCACCTCTTTGATGTCAGCTTCAGGAATGGGAACGTCTAAAGATCGTTTTGTTCGGGTAAGCACAGACAATTTAAACCGTCTTATGGGTTTAGCAGGAGAATCTTTAGTAGAAGCTACGGCTTTAGTCCCCTTATCTGAGTCTTTTTTACAGTTAAAAAAAAGTCAATTAGAATTATCACAATTATTAGAACAATTACAAGTCAATTTAGTCCAAACGCCTCTATCGAAAGAAGCAGAAAGCTATTTGAGTGATTTAGCTCATAAAGAACGGGAATGTCGCGGAATTCTCGGCGATCGCTTGAATGCCTTAGAACAATTTAGTTATCGTTCTTTCAATTTATCGGATCGTTTGTATCGAGAAGTGATTGCTACTCATATGCGTCCTTTTGAGGAAGGGGTGAGTAGTTTTCCCCGTATGGTTAGGGATTTAGCCAGACAATTAAAGAAGCGAGTTAAATTAGAAATTGTCGGTAAATTAACCATGGTTGATCGGGATATTTTAAGGAAATTAGAAGCTCCTTTAACTCAAATTTTACGGAATGCCATTGATCACGGCATTGAGTTCCCTGAAGAACGAGTTGCTAAAGGAAAACCCTCGGAAGGAACCATTCATTTAGAAGCAACCCACCGTTTCGGAATGTTATCCATTACCATTTCTGATGATGGTAAAGGTATTTCTTTGGATAAATTACGAGCATCCATTGTCAAAAAAGGGTTGGTGACAGAGGAAATGTCTCAGCAATTAAACGAAGCTGAGTTAATGGAATTTATCTTTTTACCCAACTTTTCAACAGCGAATCAGGTGACTGAAATTTCTGGCCGGGGTGTGGGCTTAAATATTGCTAAAACGATGGTTCAAGAAGTAGGCGGTAATCTTCAGGCTATTTCTAAACCAGGAAAGGGCATGAATTTTCATTTTCAACTGCCTTTAACTTTATCGGTCATTCGTACTTTATTAGTGGAAATTGCAGGAGAAGCTTATGCGTTTCCTTTATCTCGAATTGAGCAAATTTTAACTTTGAATTTTGAGGATATTTATTCGGTTGAAAATCGACAATATTTTACGTTAAATAATCACAATATTGGTTTAGTTAGGGCTGAACAAGTGTTGGAATTAACGTCAAATTCTACCCCAACGGAACCGTTATCCGTCATTGTCGTTAGTGATCAAATGAATCGTTATGGTTTAGTCATTGATCGCTTTTTAGGAGAAAAAAGTTTAGTGGTTCGTCCTTTAGATCCTCGCTTGGGTAAAGTTCAAGATATTACTGGGGCTGCTTTATTAGAAGATGGTTCACCCATTTTAATTATCGATGTTTTGGACTTAGTCCGTTCTCTTGATAAGATTTTAGCTAATATTTCTATTAATCACGTTAAAACGAAAGAAGAAAATAACTGGCACAAATCTAGGAAACATATTTTAGTGGTTGATGATTCAATTACGGTACGAGAAATGGAAAGGAAATTGTTAGAAAATAGGGGATATAAAGTGGATGTCGCTGTTGATGGTATGGAAGGATGGAATGCGGTTCGTGTTGGCAATTATGACTTAGTCATTAGTGATATTGATATGCCTCGTATGAACGGAATTAAATTAGTCCATAATATTAAAAGTAATCCGCAATTGAAATCGACTCCTGTGATTATTGTTTCTTATAAAGATCGAGAAGAAGATCGCTTACAAGGGTTAGAAGTAGGGGCAGATTATTATCTTACAAAAAGTAGTTTTCATGATGATACTTTAATCAATGCTGTCATTGATTTGATTGGGAAAAATGATCTTTAAATTGAAAATTAGTAGCTAGTATTTTCGTCATATCCCATCATTTGTAGTTGATATAAACTGTAATATAAACCCTTGTGAGTGAGTAATTGTTGATGACTTCCTGATTCGACAATCTCACCTTCTTTCAAGACAAAAATTCTATCGACATCGCGAATTGTTGATAAGCGATGGGCAATAATAACTGCTGTTCTATTAATTAACAATTTTTCTAAAGCTTCTTGAATTAAGGCTTCCGTTTGCACATCTAGACTCGCTGTTGCTTCATCTAACACCAAAATATAAGGGTTACGAATCGCGACTCTAGCAAAGGCTAATAATTGTTTTTGTCCCCCTGATAAATTGGTTCCTCTTTCTCGTAATTGGGTATGATAACCTTGGGGTAGTTCTTCAATTAAATGATGAATATTGGTTAGTTTAGCTGCTTTTTGTACTACTTCTAAGGAATAGTTTTCTCCTAAAGTAATATTTCTTTTCACATCTCCTGCAAATAAGAAACTCTCCTGTAAAATCATACCTATATATTGTCTTAACTCCTTTTTAGAAATATCTCTAATATCTACTCCATCAATAAGAATTCTTCCTTTTGTGGGTTCATGTAGACGAGAGAGAAGACGGATAATTGAACTTTTTCCTGCTCCGGTTGGACCAACTAAGGCTACTTTTTCCCCTGGAGAAATGGTAAAGTTTAAATCTTTGAGAACAAATTCATCAGGTTTATAGCCAAACCAAACATGATCAAAACAAATTTCTCCGATCTTATCTTGATATTCTCTGCTTTCTAAAAATTGAATAGTTTGATTATTTTCTTGGATTTCTATGGGTTCTTTCATCAACTCTGTAATCCGTTCAATGGCAGTAAAACCTGCTTGAAACATGGTGAATTTATCTGCAAATTGACGTAAAGGGTTAAAGAGACGTTGGGCATATAAAATAAATGCTGATAATGTTCCGAAAGAAATGGTATCATTAATAATGAAAACGCTTCCTAAACAAAGAACTCCAGCGATCGCCACTAAACTAATCCATTCTAATGTGGCAGAAACCGCCGAATCATGAAAAATTGTTTTATCAGTTGCCTGACGATAATCACGATTAATTACGCGAAATAACTCACTATTAAACTGTTCTCTTCTAAATAATTGAACCACATTAATTCCTGCTAAATTTTCCTGTAACATGGAATTTAGTTCCGATAATTTTTCTCGTGATTGATAATTCGCTTTACGATATTGCCCTTGAAAATAGATGATTAATCCGGCAATGGGTAGCATCATTAATAACAACATGAAGGCTAATTGTGCCTGAACCGTGAACATGGTAAAAATGATAACCAGGATATAAATAGCATCACTAATAACACCAATTGCCCCACTGGCAAAAACATCTCCCAATGCTTCAACATCACTGGTTAAACGAGTAATTAAACGCCCTACAGGGGTTCGATTAAAAAAACTGGTTCCCAGGGAAGTAACATGGGTAAATAAATCTTCCCTAATGGCTGCTGTAATATTTTGTCCTAGTTTCTGAACAATAAATCCTTGAGAAGAGGTACAAACTAAACGAATAATAATTGTCACTAATAATGCAATAATTAAAAATTGTAATCCTTTTTCTAAGGATAACGTTTCTAAAAAAGACCAAGTGGTTTCCTGACGCAACAAAGAGACTGCTTGTCCAATAATCAGAGGTTGGATAGCTCCTGCGATGGATAAAGGTAATAATAAGCTGACAGATAACAATAATAAGCGAGGATAACGACGGACATAGGGGAGTAGTTTAAGGATTAACCTCCCATCATTTTTTGTTAAGCTCTTGACAGATTGCTGAAACTGTGTGTCAGAAGAAATGGCCATACTAGAGGGATAAAAATACTAAGTACCTGGACAAAGATAAACGTTACTCGTTTAAGTTAAGCAGAGGAGGAGAGGCGATGGAGTAATTTACATTTCTTAAGATAGTTCACTTTATCAACCTCATATTCAGTTAAGCTATTTTAGTTTGGCTTCTGGGCCATCCAATATTTACTAACAAAATGTAATTGAGTTTCAATGAGTTCAAAACCTGCTTTTTCTAACCGTCTCCCTAAGTTATCTCTAATGTAATCTTGATAATAAGGTTCATGGAACATAGCAGAAAAATTTTTCATCATCACTTCAAAATCAGGAGAATCTGCTAACTGCATGGAATCGCAAATAATAAACGTTCCTCCTGGTTTTGTCACCCGAAAACATTCGTCAATGACTCGCTGACGGGCAACCCCAGGCAACTCATGGAAAAGAAATACACAGCTTAATCCATGAAAGAAGTTATCGGGATGGGGCAAATCTTCTGCATTAGCTTGAGTGAGTTGAGGCAGTTCCCTCGGATTCTCTGATAGGAGTTGGTTAGCTTTACGCAGATAAGCAGGGGATAAGTCAACCCCAAACAAAGATGCTTTAGGAAGGGTAGCGCGAATCCCTTTTAAAGTGCGTCCAGTACCACAGGCAACGTCTAACACTTTAATTTGATAAGCTGGAACAGATGAAAAAGTTTTTAATCCTTCTTTTAAAGGGGAAAGAATACGACGACGCATACTATCAGCTACCCCATTGAAAAGAATCTCTACCTGTAAGTCATAGAGATTAGCCGATAAATCACTGAGATAACCATCGGTTTGATAATGAAAATTTTGTAAATAGTAACGGGGATAACCTTCTTTTTCGATGTCATCGGCAAAGGTTTGATATTCTCTTCGTTGTAATCTTGACCAGATTTTTGGTAAGTCTAGCCAAACTTCAGGATAATAACGCAGGAAATCTGGCAAGAAACTATCAAATAAAATGTCCACAGGATAAAGTCCTTTTTGGGCATCTTCCCAGTCTATTTCACACAGTTGATTGCGTCTTGCTTGTAATTTGAATAATAATTCTGGGGAAAGAGGAGTCGTCAGGTTTTGACGACTGGGAACAATGGTATCTGTGAGGCGATCGCTGATCGTCTTATGGGCTAAACTAAAGACACTTTTACCTTGTTGGAATCCTTGATAAGCCCATTTAGTGAAAGTGTCAGAAAATGATGACAGTAAATTAGGATTAGGAGTGGATTGCATGGACAACAGTTTCTAGCAATAAAGACAAATGTTAAAAAAATTCTCTTTAGTTTATCTACTCAAAACAGTTATGTCAAGGTATTTCGTAATTCAAGCATCATTTTCTAATTCTTGAGCATCTAAGACAGCCATAGCAGCCATATTGACAATAGTGTTAATTTGACATCCCCTTTGGAGAATATGAATCGGCTTTTTCATCCCTAATAAAATTGGGCCTATGGCTTCTGCACCGCCTAATTCATGGAGTAATTTATAGGCAATATTTCCTGACTGTAAATCAGGAAATATCAAAATATTGGCATTTCCTTTTATTTCACTAAAGGGATAATGTTCTGCAAGCAAACTGGGATTAACTGCCGTATCTGCTTGCATTTCTCCGTCAATAATTAAATCCGGTTGTTTCATTTTTACTAATTGAACAGCATCTTTGACGCGATCGCATAAGGGATGTTTCACACTACCAAAGTTAGAAAAAGACAGCATAGCAATGCGGGGAACAATATCTAATCTTTTCGCTAAAGTGGCACTTTCGAGGGCAATATCGGCTAAAATTTCGGCGGTGGGTTCAATATTAACGGTGGTATCTGCAAAAAAATAAACTCGGTGTTTAAATAACATTAAATAGACACCAGAAGCGTAACGAATTTCTGGTTTAGTTCCAATAATTTGTAGGGCTGAACGGAGCAGAGTTGGATAATTTTGACTTACCCCACCAACCCAAGAATCAGCTTGTTCTAAATGTACCATTAATAAAGAAAAAATACTGGGATCAAGAACACTTTGCTTAGCTTGGGTTAAGGTCATTCCTTTCCGTTGACGCAAGGTAAATAATGTTTGAGTATAATTTTCTAGTTCCTCACAATTACCAGGATCTATAATAAGAACATGATCTAAATCTAAGCCTAATTCTTTGATTTTTAGCTTAATTTTATCCTCAGAACCAATTAAAATTGGCTTGGCTATTCCTTCTTCAATTAAAATTTGACAAGCAGTTAAGATTTTGGGATTCTCTCCTTCAGGAAAAACAATCGATTTCGGATTAATTTTTGCTTTTTGAATACTATAACGAATAATTTCTTTTGATATTCCCATGCGTTGTTCTAAGGCATCTTTATAAATATCTAAATCAAGAAATTTTCTGGCGATGCCTGTGTCCATAGCTGCTTGAGCAACCGCAGGAGCAACCCAAAACAATACTCGATGATCAAACGGTTTAGGAATCAGGTAATTTCGTCCAAAACTAAGCTTTTTGAGTCCATAAGCTCGTAAGACAGTATGGGGAACTTCTTCATGGGTGAGTTTAACTAAAGCTTCAACAGCAGCAATTTTCATAGTTTCGTTAATATCTGTTGCCCGTACATCTAAGGCACCTCGAAAGATAAAAGGAAACCCTAATACATTATTAACTTGATTTGGATAGTCCGATCTTCCTGTGGCTATAATGACATCAGAACGGGCATTAATAGCTTCATAATATTCAATTTCTGGATCGGGATTAGCTAAAGCAAAAACAATCGGATTTTTAGCCATTGATTGCAACATAGACACAGATAAAGCCCCTTTAACTGACAGTCCAATAAATACATCAGCATCTTTGATGGCTTCTTCTAAGGTTCTGGCTGTTGTTGAAGATGCAAATAAGGCTTTATAAGGGTTCATATCTTCTTTTCTTCCCCGATAAATGACCCCTTTTCTATCACACATAATTAAATGTTCAGGACGGATACCTAAGGTTAGATGAAGTCTCGCACAAGCAATGGCCGCAGCCCCCGCCCCACAATAAACAACTTTAACGGTTTCAACGGATTTTTTGGCGACTTTTAAGGCATTTAATAAAGCAGCTGAGGTAATAATTGCTGTGCCATGTTGATCGTCATGAAACACAGGAATTTTCAGAGATTTTTTTAAATTTTCTTCGATATAAAAACTATCGGGAGCTTTAATATCTTCTAAATTAATTCCTCCAAAAGTAGGTTCTAAACTTTTAACAGTGGCAATAAATTGATCAGGATCATCAGCATCAATTTCTAAGTCGAAAACATCAATATCTGCAAACCGTTTAAATAAAATTGCTTTCCCTTCCATCACTGGTTTTCCCGCTAATGGTCCAATATTTCCTAATCCTAAAACCGCTGATCCATTGGTCGCTACTGCCACTAAATTTCCCTTAATGGTATAATCGTAAACCTGTTCGGGATCTTGATGAATTCGACAGCAAGGTTCCGCCACACCAGGAGTATAAGCTAAGGAAAGATCCCTCTGGGTAATAAATGGTTTGGTCCCATTTACTTCTAGTTTCCCAGGACGACCAGAACGATGATACTCTAACGCATCTTCACCAAAAGAAGCCATTTTTATTCACTCCAAAAAAATCATTGATAATGATAATGATTGCTAATGATAATTATCAATGACTTCTATTTTATCCCTTGACTTTCTGGAGTTTAATTTAACTTTAATTAAGTCTTAATATTTTTCTCCCGAGTAGAATGTTACAATGGCTACAATATGAATAGGGGCTAATACTTAAACGGTCGGATTAAGCCATGAGTCTTGCTGGCCTGTTTCTATGCTTTGTATTGATTTTCTTTTTAAAAGGTTTATTTAACCAAAAGTTAAACATTGTTTAGAGTTAACGCTTAAGGAGGGACTGAGTTATGTTAATGACAAGGTATACCATAGAGGACATCAAAGACGAAGCACGGCATCTGGTAGAACAAGGGAAGGTGGACAAACAACAACGTATCTATACCTTGTGCCAATATCTTCCTTCAGGAGAGTGGTGTTGCATCGAAACCGAGCTAGAAAGAAACGACTTCTTACTCAGGGATTGTATTGCGGACTTGATTCCAGCGCAAGAATGGACTAACGACTAATTGACACTCCCACCGTTAAACGCTAGTGCGTTATAACGGGGGATTCTTGGTTCACGGACTCGCCATCACCTAGCAGGATTTTTCCAACTAAGCCAGAGGGCAAATCTCCCCAAGCTTTACAGCAGTTTTCAAATCAATAGATTAAACATAAAAGAACAAATTCCCCCACACTCCCTACCCATCCCACACTTCCCCCACTCACTTAACCGAAATACGGTCTTTCAAGATTTTCCCCAGTTCCTGGACATGAGGTTCCTGTAAGATGGAAGTATGCTCCCCAGAAATTTCCACCTGTAAATTTTCCGTTGCTGAACACAGAACTTATCTACTATCTAACGGCGATCGCGAAAATTCAACAGCGATCGCCACAAAAATCCGTGCCTCAGTCTGTTCTGGGATAGGAGAAAACGGTTCGCGGCGACTTTCCGCGAACCTAAACTAAAAAAGAGTCCGAATTTGGCTTTTAAAATTGAATTATAAAAAGAGAAAA
>JASJDD010000124.1 GCA_030065735.1 Crocosphaera sp. | reverse complement strand
GGCGGAACGCGGGGTAAAGCCTATCGCCTGAACGTAAGGCTCGCTATACCTTCGGGTCATAGAGAGCAGTTTATTGGGTAGGAAGCCCACACCGTAATCTTTGATTCGGTGTTGGTAGTTCACTTAAGACAACAGTTACTTAACCATGCTGACTAAAATACTATGATAAATAAACGTCTATTTACTAATAGCTATGACTAAAGCAAGTTTACTGACTCAACCTAATTCTAGTATTGGCGGAACAAAGAATTTTTACCAATGGGATTTTTTAGACAAGCAATATCGAGTTGTTTACGAGACTGTCGGTGCAGGAAACCCTGTACTTTTACTTCCTGCTTTTAGCACGGTTTCCAGTCGCACCGAGATGAAAGGTATTGCCAATATGCTTGCTACAAAATATCAAGTTACGGTTTTAGATTGGTTGGGGTTTGGCGAGTCTCAATGTCCCTCTGTGGATTATAATCCCGTATTATTTCATCAGTTATTGAGAGATTTTGTTAAATCTGTTTTTAATAGCTCACTTATTCTCATTGCTGCTGGTCATGCTTCGGGATACGCTTTAAAATTTGCCCAGGATAACCCCGATATGATTTCTCAACTAATTTTAATTGCTCCCACTTGGCAAGGACCGTTACGGGTTATGGGTTTACCTGATGGAGCAAGAAATGGGGTAAAAAATCTAGTACGATCGCCTTTCATTGGACAAGGGTTATACTATCTCAATACTACCCCTTCCTTTCTGCACTTGATGTACAAACGCCACGTTTATGTAGATGAAAGCAAACTAACTCCCGAATTTATCGCCCAAAAACACCAAATCACTTCTAAAGAGGGTGCGAGATATGCTCCTGCTGCTTTTGTCACTGGTGCGATCGATCCTGTAGCAGATAGAGAGGAGTTTTTGCAACTTTTAGATTCAATATCGATCCCCGTATTAATTATTCTGGCGGAAAATGCTCCCCCGAAATCAAAAGCAGAAATGGAGGCGATGGCAGAGTTGAAACAAGTGCAAACAGTTGAATTAAGGGGAACGTTGGGGATTTATGAAGAGTATCCCGAAGCCGTGACAGAAGCGATTCAGCATTTTCTTATTACCTAATCCAAACCCCAAATTAAATCGACATCGTAACGAAGAAACTGTTCGTCAGCACTCATTAGATGAAGATTTTCTGGTGGTAAAGGATCGTTAAAATCTTCGGGAACGGTAAATAATCCTTCATCTTGCCCTAAAAGGCGTTCTTGAGGAGGTTCTTCTACTGGAACGAGACGCACGATAGGTTTACCAGCTTTTGCAATAACAATATCTTCCCCTAAAACAGCGCGAGAAAGGAGTTGAGATAAATGGGTTTTGGCTTCGTGAATGTTAACCTGTGCCATATCACAATATATAAACTAAGCTATTAGCTAGGTCTATTTTATCTCGGCGAACAGTATTTTGTTTTGATGTATTCTGGAAATAATGGCGATCGCTTTTCATTTACTCTGTGGCTTGTCAAAATAATTAAAATAGGAATTGCCTCATCTATCGACCCAACATAAAAACTTGACTATGGATACTTACCAAATTTCTTTGAACTTTGAGCAAATTTTGGAATTGGTTCAACAATTATCACCAGAAGATAAGCTATGACTCAGCAAAGAACTAGAAAAGGAAACTCGTGATCGCAAGTTAACTGAATTATTAGAAATTTTTCAAACTGAAGAACTCGATCTAGACACTATTAACGAAGAGGTGGAAACTGTTAGGGCTGAAATATATGCCAGATCAAAAACCAATTAAGGTAATTATAGATACTAATTTGTGGATTAGTTTTTTAATTGGCAAACAGTTAAAAATTTTAAAATATTTATTGGTAGAGCAAACTATTCAGCCGATTTTATCCGAGCAATGGTTATAATCAATAGCTGTGCTATGGTAATTTGTGTCAAATAATATCTGAAATTGTTTTTTCACCAACTTGAAGGCTTATTAATTGTTTGTCCTGAATTATCTACTAAGCTTTGAGGAAATTGTGTTGTCTTAAATAATGCTGTCGGCAAAGTTTTATTTTTATTTGCTGCATTCCTTAGTTCAGTTGCAGCACCTCTTTTCTTATCTCTAGAAGGAATGTAAACAAATATTTGAATACGAGGAAATCTTTTTCTTACCAATTCTACCGCAGGAACTAAATCAGAATCACCAGAAACAACTATCATGCGATCGCAGTTATTTTGATAAGCATCATCAAGCATTTGTAAGGCAATATTAACATCAGTGCGTTTTTCTTCATAATCTGCGTAATTTTTCTTTGGACTAGAACAGCTTGCTACCTTGCATTTTCGCTGTCTAGATTTATACAAACCGAAAACTATTTGTACTAAAATAAGGTCTTTTAGGAAAAATGAGACACTATTTTAGTAAATTTATTAAAATTCAGAAATTTTTAAGTCTATTTGTCCATATTTTGAATTTTTTTTCTTTATACAAAAGAGAAACCGCTCTAACTATTGATTAGAACGGCTTCCTGAATTCTTTTTGTGACAGGTATCCATTTAGGATACCTAACCAACATTATGTTGGGGAGTTGTATATATAGTATATCACTTAAAACTCAAATTTGCCAATTTTTTTCTAGCATCGATGTTTATTGACAACCCCCTGCCCTAGAAGCGGGGGGCTGGCGGATAGCTAATTTTAGATTAAAAACCGTTTTTCCGAGAATGAGATCGATTATCATTATCATTATACAAAAGAGCTTAGGAATTAGATTATGGTAGCGACAACCACTAACACCGTTCCCGTCACCGTACTAACTGGTTATCTAGGTGCGGGTAAAACTACCCTCCTCAATCGCATCCTTACCTACGAACACGGTAAAAAAGTAGCAGTCATCGTTAACGAGTTTGGAGAAGTGGGGATTGATAATCAACTGATCATTGATGCCGATGAAGAAATCTTTGAAATGAACAACGGCTGTATTTGCTGTACAGTGCGAGGGGACTTAATTCGTATTATCGGCAATTTAATGAAGCGTCGCAACAAGTTCGACCATTTGGTCATTGAAACCACTGGATTGGCTGATCCCGCCCCTGTTATTCAAACCTTCTTTGTTGATGAAGATATGAAAGACCAGATTGCTTTAGATGCAGTGGTTACGGTAGTGGATACCAAACATATTCAGCAACATTGGGAAGCAGAGGAAGTACAAGAACAAATTGCTTTTGGGGATGTGATTCTCCTCAATAAAATCGATCTCGTTAGTCCTGAAGAATTGGATGAATTAGAAAACAAAATTAAAGCCATGAATGGCATGGCAAAAATCTATCGTACCCAAAATTCTGAACTAGAAATGGATGCGTTATTGGGAGTAAAGGCATTCAATCTAGACCATGCTTTAGAAATTGACCCCGAATTTTTAAACGAGGATGCCCACGAACACGACGAGACAGTAAAGTCTTTTGCCATAGTGGAATCTGGAGCATTAGACGGGCAAAAACTAAATAATTGGTTGAGGAATTTACTACAAACTAAAGGAGTAGATATCTTTCGCATGAAAGGTATTTTAAATATTGCAGGGGAAGAAGACCGCTTTGTTTTTCAGGGAGTACATATGCTGTTTGATGGGAAACCAGACCGCCCTTGGAAGGAAGAAGAAACCCGTAAGAATGAATTAGTATTTATCGGGCGTAATCTAGATGAGGCACAACTGAGAGAGGACTTTAAGCAATGTTTAGTGTAGGTGCGAAGGGTAAAGTCTTATTTCAGCAACAGTGGCAGGGTAGTCTCTCAGAATACGTTACCGCAGTAGCTTGGTCGCCCGATGGTCTATTAGCTGCTAGTTCGGCTGCCGGGGAAGTGGTTGTATGGCAAGATGGCAGTCTGGTTAGTTTATTACCTGCGGATGTAACGTCAATCGACTGTTTGGCTTTTTCTTCTGATGGCAAGTTTTTAGCTGCTGGTGGACAGGATGGCAAGGTTAGAATTTGGTCGATGACTTCTCCCAAAATTCGGGGGATAAGAGAGATATCTCCAGATTTAATTGCTAGTTTAGATAATGCGCCCTCATGGGTCGATAAACTGGCTTGGAGTCCTACTGGTAACCACTTAGCCTTTAGTTTGGGGCGTTACGTGCAAATCTGGGATGCAAATAGTCAGACAGTGATTACGACTCTACCCTTTGCTAACTCCTCTGTTTTAGATTTAGCTTGGCGACCCAATGGGGACAGTATAGCGATCGCAGGGAATGGGGGAGTCAAAGTATGGTCCACTATAGATTGGGATGACGACCCCTATCTAATTGATATGCCCTCTGCTAGTATTGTTACGGCTTGGTCTGGGGACAATAAATATATTGCTTCTGGTAATTTAGACAATACCATTACAGTTCTAGAATATGGTAGTCCCCATCCTTGGGTAATGCGGGGTTTTTCTGGTAAAATTTCCAATCTCACTTGGTCGCAACCATTGTCAAATAACACGCCTCTCTTAGCAGCATCGAGTATGGAAGACATTGCCGTTTGGAAAAAAGAAGCTGACGACAAAGATGGTTGGAATGCCCGCATTTTAACCATACATGATGGGAAGATTCAAGGGTTAGCGTTTCATCCCCATAGTTTATTACTCGCTTCTGCTGCGGATGATGGTTGGTTGTGTTTATGGACAAAAGCCAAACAAGTAGGACAAATATTAGAACGTGCTATGAATGGTTTTTCCTGTGTAGCTTGGAGTCAAGATGGCAGACAGTTGGCTGCTGGCAGTCAAAATGGAGAGTTAATTATTTTCTCTGAGTGTAAGCGGGGTAAAGGTTTCGGTTGATTTGAATTTAAGAGGCGCGATCGCTCATAGATTTAATCTGATTTCAGCAATTAATTTAATAGCAAGTTTAGTTTAGCGCGATCGCTTTTAGTTTTCTTCATCTTCGTTTTCCGTTTCATTTGCAATCAAGACATATTCATTTATTTGCTTGGCATAATGTAAGATTCTCGGTACTTCCAAGCAATCTGCATATTGTAAAATTCCTTTTCTTGATTCGTGTGCGATCGCAGCTAATTCTGTAAAATTATCTTTTGGTTGATGATAGGCAATCGTTATTTCTAAAAGTGATTGATGTCCCCAACTTACTGTAGGATTTTTAATTTTTGACATATCCTTTTTAAGCTTTTTCATTTGCGTGCTTTTATCTGCAATACTGTAGAATACTTTTTTGCTATTCTCTTTCTTAAATAAGCCTCGTGGAAATCCTGATATTTCTTTACCCTCTACAGCAAACCATTCGGGGGTTTCGCTATTTCGCAATCGAATTACTCGTAAACCTTTAAATTCTTCAAATAGTGGCTTATCTCTTTCACCGAACGATAATCCTTCATTAGATATTTGTGTATCTTGTAACCAAGACCAAGCCTGACGAATATTTTCTGCTTTACAGTAAAGTATTGTTGGTTTATCTCTTAATTCCTTGGTTTTAAGTTTTTTTTGTATAAAATTTCTAACTTTATTTTTGCCTTCCTTATCATTTTTCCAACTCTCAGCATCATTGATTTTAGTTAATGCTTCGCGATACGGAATCCATTCATCACTACCAGGAAAAATTGCTTCTATTTGTTGAGAATCAGAACGCATTTTAACCATTACAGGTAAAATTAAAGATTGATCATTAATTATGGTTTCACCTGTTTTATTTACCAGCCATAATGCTACTTCATTAATCGAAATATCAGGATCTACGTTACTTAATTGAATATTAGAAGGTGCAATTCTGACTCCTAGCTGTCGCAACAATTCTATTAAGCTAGTAATTGCTTTGTGTTTGTAGCTTTTTCTCTGTGGTGTTATAAACTTGCTAATAAAACCTAACTTGGCAAACCCTAATTTAATAGCATTTTTTGGGTCGCACCAAGGAGTATATTTTCTACCAGTAAATTTAAAATGCTGTTCCCCTTTGAGTTCAACCCATACTGCTGTATGTTCGACAATATTGTCTGTATTAGATTGAACTATTTCATTTATTTGAGTAATTCTTTTATTGGTAGCTTCAATTATCTGTTCTTTTGTTGGTTTTCCATTATTAGTGTTTTTCTTTTCATCAAACTTGAATCTATCTGCAATTTCTCCCATTTCTTGAGTTTTAATATTGATAGTTAATCCTTCATCAAAAGAATAAATACCATCTTCTGTATTTGGAATACCCAAACAATATTGAATAGCTTTGAGACGATCTTGTTTGTTATAGTCTTTGATATGCCATAGCCAAAGAGTTAAACTTTTAATACCAGAATCAACGATAGCGGTTCTCAATTCTGCTTGCCATTGTTTTTGTTTCTTTTCAAACTCTTCTGATTCTGCTATAAATTCAGTTTTTCTATCTTCCTCCGATTTAGGTTTTAGTGCTTCTAAATCCTTCTTTTGTTCTTCAATTAGCTGTTGCTTTCTGAGTTCGTATTCTGCTTCTGATTCTCTTTTTTTCTTTTTACAGTTTTTTAGTTTGGTTTGCTGTTTCTTTTCTAGCGTTTTCTTTCTAGCTTCAAATTGTTTATCTGTTTCAGGTTTTTTCTGAACTACAGGTTCATCAAAATTTTTCTGAGGTTTTGCTAAATCGAAATATTGTTCAGATTGTCCGCTAGTTTTATATTTTTCCCGTTGATATGGTATTGTTTCAAAATGGTTTTTAACAAAGTCAATATTGTTTATTTGTTCGTATAATTCTTTAACATTTAAAGTTGCTAAACCTTTTCCTACCTGATGTTGTGGTGTCATTCCTTCTTTAAAAACAACGCCAATAGATTCTTGAGAATTGCTTTGTAAGTAATTTTCTGGATTAGATAGTATTTCTTGTGGTGTAGCAGATAATGTATTTAATTCTCTTAAAAGTTGAGTGATTCTATTTTTATTTTGCCAATTAGGTATCCACTGATTTTTACCATCAATTGTTTGCTTATATATCTTCATAGGATAGGAAACAAAACATTTACTAAAATTATTGGGATTAACAGCGTTACCCCATTGTAAATCTGCCAAGATAAAAGCATTACTAGAATGATTATGAGAGAGTTGAGAATTAGATAAACTCAACCATCTTCTGATACTTGGTTTTATATGTATTTCTGGATAGGATTGATAGGGTACGGTTTCAACTGTTATTGTTAAAAATATGGAATAATAGTGAGTCTCTTCTCCTATTGTTGCTTTAATCGGATTCCATGATATCAATTCTATAGGTTGAAACTTAGATGAGGTAGTACGATAGAATTTTAACGGTTCATCATCAACTATAAAAGTACGTTCTGGTTTAGTTAATTCCGCAGCCATAATATAAGGAAGCAGAATAAAATCATCGTTAGCTAAATTTGCTGTACCGTTTGGATGAGTATTAAATTGATGATTCAAGGTGATATCTTTTGTGTCCCAAGTTAAATTATCTTCAGAAAAAAAGCTTTTAGCGTCTTCTCTTTCTTCAGCAGTAATACCTTGCTTCTTTTTATTTGTTGGGTTGTCAGGAAATTCTAATTCAATCCAGTATTTAATAATTGCAGAAATGTATGTTACATTGATCGGTTGAGGACTATAAGCTAAATAGTTTCCAGAGTAAGATGACAATTGACCGATATGAATTAAACCAGGAAGTAATCTTAGTGCTTGATAAAGAGACTTAAAAGGAATAGTTGTTTTGTCTACAGATTGTCTGTTACGTTGTGCAGTTAATAGTTTGAGATATTGTAAAGCGTCTTCCAAATTATTAACTTGTAGTCTGTAATAAGTTTGTGATTGTAAGTCAGCTTTTAATTTTAAAGCTAAAGCCGAAATTGTTTGATAAACCATAAAAATTATTCCTTGAAACTAAATATTTACTGTAGGTAAACCCGACACACCTTTTGTTGCAGCGATCGCTTTATAGAAAGGCTTGTACAAACGCTGTACAATTAATTTTTCCTGCTGCGGTATATCAGAATCATCTTGAAAATAGGGATGCAGTAAATGAGCAATTCCTACTAAAGTGCTAGTTGCTAAATTATCGGATTCATCACCATTTTTAGCCGTATTGGGCGCAAATTTAGCATCGCACCAAAATACCTCTGCGTTAGCATTTCCCCTAATTAAACGACCAATTACTTGCCACAAACAAACAATAATGTCCCAATAAACAGCATTGCGATCGTTATGTTGTTCGTCTTGAGGTAAAGTTCTCAATCTAATCGAAAGCTGTAACCAATGTCGCCATTTAGCATAAGCATCTCTGCGAAAGTTATCCCCTAATTCTTCTAAAGTTTCACCACTAACCTTTTTGTAATTATCGATCGCCCAACGATTTATAGAATGAATAGCATAGGAAAGATCGTCAGGACTAGGATGGGGTAAAACTAAAAAGTATGCTGCACCAATGGCTGCTTTTCCATCAACATTAACAATATTATGCCCCCTTTCAATAGATTTTAATGGTGCAATTAATATTTCTTCTTTCCCTGTTGCAAATTCTTTTGATTGTCCCCTTTGTAATGATTTATCTTTATTATCTTCCCATTCATTAATATTCTCATCGTCGCGAGATAAAGGAATAGTGCGATCGCCCCAACCTAAATTTTTAAGATGTTCATAAACTGTATTAACTTGCGAATAACTGTTTACCAAAATTAAAATTTTTTTACCGTTTAATTGTTGCAATTTATCTTTAAAATAATCTTCCTCAACTAATTTACTAACAATTTTTTTTAGATTATAGTCTTTCTTGTCTCCAGTCCCTGAAACAGATATAGGTTTTTGTTTTTCGTCATAAAAAGGTAAGAATTCTGAATCTATTTTTATTTCTTTTTCTTCTTTTGGTGCGATTATTCCCGATACAGGAACATCAACATGAAAAGCGGGAGAATCACCAGCCCAACTTGTACCCGACATCATTAACAAATGAGGAGGTTTAAAATTATCTCCTTGAAACAAATTAGCAAAATTAGTAAATAGCCAACGTCCTACCCCAGTACACCTAAATACCTGCAAACTTCCCAATGGTTCACTGTATGATTTGAGGTATTGAAATGCTAACTGATTCCCCATTGGCATATTAGGAATCAGAGGATTAAAATCTAAAGGCGGAAATTCAAACCACATCGAATCAGACATATTTAGATTTAGTATTCCTCTAACGAATTGCCATCTACTGGTGACTAGATAGAGATTTCTTTGTAAAGTACAAACGAGTAAAGCAAATTCAAGTGTTGCTATAGCTTTATTTTTTTCTTCTTTTGATAGTTGAATGGTTGCTGCTTCATTAATCCACTGTCTAATAGCCAACTTTTTCTTTTTTTTATTAGCTATCAAAGTTAATTGTAGTAATAATTGTTGATCTTTTCTATCCAAATTTTCCGCTTTTATATCAGGTTCTAGCTTACTATTAATATAAGGCTGAAAAACATTTCGCATTAACCATTGGCGATTCTTTATTTCTTCTGGCTGTGGTTCTTTTTTATTACTTACTGTTAGTAAGGTTGCTACCTCATTTAACAGCAACCAATCTGTAAAATATCTTTTATAGCTACGCCACTTACCCAAATTAATTCTATTCTCTTCCGTTAATAACCCATAAATAGTATCGGCTATCTGACGCGCTTCTTGTAAAGCATCCCACCAATCAGCAATAAAATCTTTATGTAATAATTTAGATTGGGTATATTTTAATTTCGTTTCAACCAAATCGTGTAATTCATCTATCCAAGCATCTCTAGCAGGACGACGTAAAGTTTGATTGGGACTAAATGCACTATCCAAATAAGCTTGATGTTGGTCAACTTCATCGATAATTACTAAATCGCTACGCCTCGCCATTAATTCAAAATAAATAATATTTTCTCTATTAATAGTTCGAGGTACTTTGGAATAAATTAAACTTCCTGGGGTAGCAATCCAAATTGAAGCTTTAACTAACTCTCTTTCTTTCTGATGGGAAGGACAAACACCATAAGCGGGACAATATTTATTACGAGTAAATTCTTCGCTTTCTTCTGATTCGATTGGTTCCAAACTCAAGCAAGGTTGCTTGCCAATTTCAAAAGCTTTTTCTAATCTCGGAGTAATATAAGGAGTCAGCAAACAAGCACTACTTAAATATTTAAACCCAGGATGATTTTGATTATAAGGTGTGTCTGGATTAGCATTATAAACAGCCTTATGTAACCTACTTAAATGACTAGCTTTATTGGAATTACCTAAGATGGGTGCAACATCATTAATATTAACTTCTGTAAAAGTTTTAATCAGATCGAATATTTGCAAGACATCGGCAACAATTAAAGTTACTTTCAATCCTTGGCGATAAGCGTACACTGTTAATATTTTCATTAACACTGATTTACCAGCAGAAGGAATACCTCCCAAGTGCCTGACGCAATCTAATCTTAAATAATCTGCTTCTACCAGTTCTTCAGCATCATTGAATACTTCTAACTTCATGCGTTCAAAACAGTTTACCCAGATAGGATTTAAACCTTTTGCTGTTAGCTGTTCGTCCATCCATTCTGCTGTAGAGTGTAAATCTCGCCAAGGTATGTTTAAAGTTTCTCTTTGCGAATTACCATTTACGTTATGACTGGAAGGCGGAGGAAACTTAGCTAAATCTGAAGTAATAGTGACAGTATCCATACGCTTTTCTACTTCACATTTATATTGTCCTTCCGTTGCCCAGCTTACTTCTTTTCGTTGAGATAATGCTACTGGGTTAGTTAAAGTTCTTTCATAAATTTCAAAACGATTATTAGCAACAGTAATATTAGTTCGTCTCTCAAAAGCACCTAATTCTGTTATTTCATAACCTCTAGTTTCCTCTGGATATTCTTGATATCTATCTAAAGCATCGGACCATAGTTTAGGTGAAGCATATTGTGCCAATAAATGACGGGCAATACTTAACATTTTTCTTTGTTCTTGCGTCCAGTTTTGACTTTCGGTAAACGAATAATCGTATCCAGTTAATAACACCCACAAACTTCCAGCAGTTGTATTGGGAACAATAACATCTAATAAATAAAGCCCTAAGTCTACATTTAACAATCCAGCATCTAAATCATCTTTCAATGATTCTTGCCATGCGGTGATATCTCTCATGATTTTTTACTCCATTTTCTTTTTACTTTCTGCATAAATGCACCTTCAAACATGACCTGAGATTTTTTGAGAGGAACAGTACAATAACTTCTGAATTCTTGGATATATTCCTTACCGTACTGTTTTATTTCATCGGGAAATACGAAAAAACATTCATCATAAGGTTGTTCTTTCCAGCGCGCAATAGGTTTATCTACTTTCTTCGCTAAGTTATATGCTGACTCCCAAAACTTAAGATCGATCGCCCAAACTGTATCGTCAGGAAAAACTAAATGTATATCGTATATATCTAAGTTAGGAAAAAGAATTACCTCTTTTAAATCTAATTTTTTTAGCTTATTAAATAACCTAACTTCTGGTTTACCAGGGCGGTGCATAAAATAGCGTAAATCTTGCTTTAACCACAAAACTAAATCGTTACTATCTGCTTTAAAAGGAATTGGTTTTTTCTTATATTGCAAACAATGACGATTTTCACATCGCAAATCACCGTCGCTTCTTGATTCAGTCGCTAATGGGGGAAACCCCCAAGACCGCGCTGAATCGCTTTTCAAATACATCAAACCACCACAATGACCACAACAATAAAAATTACGATCTTTTTTATAAGATTCTGGTGCTGGTTCGTAACAATCTTGCAATAGTTTTTTTAATGATGGGAACTTATTAACAGCATCTGGTTCTAAAATACCTTTAATAACTACAGGATGTTCGATAATATATTGTCTAAACTTAGTATATAAATCGCGATCACAAAAAGATTTTAATCTTAGCTTTTCAACTACTTTTCTTTGGAAGTTACCGTATTCTTCTAAATATTCTTCTGCGGTTTCAACACAAAAATTACTCGGCTTCTGTTCTTCCACTAAAGATTTACTATGCCAATCTTCAGGACAATTAATATCCAAATCCCAATCTTGCAAAGGCTGTTTCGCCCAACGATTAAGAAAATCTGGAACTCCCTGTAGAGGCTCTATTCCTGTTAACAAACAATTTACGATTAATGTATCTACAGCCAACTGTAAATTAGCTGGGTACTGAGATAATTTTTGCTTGCTTATATTTTGATGATACAGACATATTCCCTTGGCAATTCCCTGTACTGTTTCCTCATTCACCAAATATTTCTCCCCATCATTTTGAGTATCCTGTCTATGTACTGAATGAACGTCATATCTTCTATGTCCTGCGGCCGTCCTGATTGCACTAATCTTTCCAGCCTTTTCCCAACGTCGCAAAGTATCGACGCTAACCCCAAGACGTTGTGCTGCTTCTTTTGGACTAACAAACTCAGAAATGACTTTTTCCTCAATACTGTTTCAAGCATAACTCTATTTGCCTAGATTTGTCTAGATATTTTATAATTTTTCAAAAAATTTTTAAGTATGGCGATCGCCATTCCTAAGAAACTGTTTATAAACAAAATCTTAAGACGGTAGGGTGGGTAAATCAGAGATTAATCTTAACCACTCATAATCTAGAAAACTTTGCCCACCTTACAAAACTGGTTGTTAATGTTTCTTTAACAAATGGTCTCTAAGTGTTACATAAATCTTATGCGATCGCACCACAGTAAAATAATTAGCCATACAATAATTGATTATTAGCGGACATATCCTCATCGGTGTAAAGTGCTGCTGGCATAGCTAAAATTAACTTAAGGAGGCTTTCACGGCAGGATGAACTAAATCATCTGGAACTTGATTACCCTCAATATACTGATTAATTTCTGTCTGATGATCTAAATAAAAACTTAAAGCATCAAACACTTGCGCCAAAGTGAGATGGGGTAAATGATGCAAAATTTCTTCTGGCATTATGCCTAAACGCCACAAGCTAACAATCGCACGCACAGATGTCCGAGTATCTTTAATAATTGGCTCTCCGCTTAAAATATCAGGATTTCTAGCTACATAACGAGATAAAGCTTTGGCAGACATAGAAGTTATTTATCGATCTAATTCATTGTTGTATTCAGTTTATCAGCTTAGTTATGGCGATCGCTATTCCTAACTGTTGCATAAAACTTATGCGATCGCACTATCTATTTCCTTATCTAAGTCTAATACAGTTAAATTAATATGGAGTTATGATTAGAATAGAGCAAGAAAAAGTATAATTTCAGCATAATATCAAAAACCTTAAGTGAAATCAATGAGTTAGATCAGAAAGAAAAATATACATTGCTTCAAGATTTTATTTTTCTAGCAAATCATTTGGAGTTTATATTTGGAATGCCAGAACCCTGGTTTATAATTGTGGATAATCAGATATTAAATGACTTAAAATACCAAGACAAGAACAAATATAATGTTGACAACAGAAAAAGATATATTCGCTCTGTTGCGGTATTAATGCTTTTTCATTTTCTTGAAAATTATACAGAAATAGATATAGCAGTCACAATGACACCATGTCTTTTTTATGAATTTAATAATAGAAATATACTTGCTGATAAACAGAGCTTTTGTGATTTATTAGATGCTTGCTCTTCTTTATTTAAAAAATTTAAAGTTGAGCAGTTTGCTTTTTTGGGATTAGATAACTATAAAATTGCATCAAGAAATATTAAAAATATAGTTCATGATGAAAAACAAATAATTAAAGTGATTCAGAAGCTAAAAAAAAGAAAAATGGTTTTTGATGTTTATCAAAAATTTTCTTTGAATAACCAAAATAATAAAAAATCAAAAGTAGAATTATTTAAGCCTCCATATTTAATAGCTTTTCAAATTGCTGAGAAACAAAGAATAAACTTAAAGTATTTTAATAGGGATGTAATTAACCGTGTTGTAGCCTGTCATCTTGAAAAAGAAGTTTATTCAGACAGTGTTAATACAAGTTTACTTAAAACAAAAATCAAGAATTTTCGACACGATACCATTAATAAAACCGCATCTATGACAAATATAAAAAAGGGTGAGTTAAAAGGAATAGCCGATATTGAATTAATACAATATTGTAATATTTCTATTCAGTTCGATTATGAACTTGAATATACTATCTATCCCCTGACTTTTGATAAGAAATTAGCTGATATTATACAAGAAACAACAGGCTTTAATGCTAGCATGACAATATCAGGAGAAGATTCAAAGGAAGATATAAAAACTAAGCAAAAAAGATTTACTGAGAATCAAAAGAGAATGGATATAATTGAAGAAAGAGGAAAAAAGATATTTCGTCAGCTTTCCTGCTTTTACGAAGATTTAAGCCCTCTTTTTATTAGTTGATAAGGTTGTATTTAATCTACTGTAACTTAAATTTATTAACCCTGCCGACACCATAAAGCTACAATCAAAAACCCAAACAACTGAACTAAAACAATACTAGGACCACTAGGTAGATCGATCGCCCCAGAAATAACCATTCCCATTACTCCACTGGTGGCACCTATAGAAGCAGCAGTTACTAAAAATGGGACAAACTGCTGACATATTAATCTTGCAGTTGCAGCAGGAATAACTAAAAAACCGTTGACCAATAAAATACCAACGGCACGAATAGTTAGGGCAATCGTAATTGCTAAAAGCACGATAAAAAAATAACGATGGCTGCGAACAGGTACACCTTTTACTACGGCTAAATCACTATTGAGAGTGAGTAATATTTGCTCTGGTAAACTCATAATGATCCAGGCTAAAGTTACAGCCAAAAGTAATAACAATAAAATTAAATCAGTGTTACTAATAGCTAGAATATCCCCAAATAAAATCGATAATAAATTCCCCCGATATCCCTTTAAATAACTAAAACCAATTGTACCTAAAGCGATGGAACCTGATAAGGAAATACACAATACGGTATCGCTACCTAGATCGGTTCTGTCAATTAAATAAATAACTCCTAAACCAAAAGCAACGGTAAAACCAATTAATGTCCAAGTGGCAGGAAGTTCTAATAAAGCAGCTAAAACTACTCCTAACATCGCCGAATGTCCCACTGTATCCCCGAATAGGGAGAGACGACGCAGGATTAAAAAGCTGCCCAAAATGCCCCCTAAAATACCAAGCAGTACACCACCCAGTATGGCCCGTTGCATAAAGGGTAAACTAAAAAGATTCAGGAAATTTACTAGGTTCATGATGATGACAAGTGGGACTGACTAAAGCACCGTATACGTGCAAGAGATTTTCGGGGGTGAGAGTGGTTTGAGGGGAACCTTGATAAAGTAAGCGACGGTTTAAACAAATTACGGAGTCACAATAGCGACTCACTAAATCTAAATCGTGGGAAACTTCCAAAATCGTCCAGTT